>NZ_MJYJ01000060.1:0-1540 GCF_001763255.1 Campylobacter sp. BCW_4338 | reverse complement strand
TATCTTCATAGGTGATGGCAACAAGATAGAAACCCTTACAAATAAAGGAACTATAGAAGCAGGCAACAATGGTATAACTTTTTATGCATTTGATACAAATAAAAAGCCCGTTAATATTGGTAAAATCACTATAGAAGAAGGTGGTGTTATTAAAGCAGGCAATGATGCAATCCATATAGATGGAAGTAAAAATGGTATTGAGGGTGAAGGCATTGAAGTTAAAGCAGGGGGTAGATTAGAAGGTGGTAATGCAGGTATTTATATAGGTGGCGGTAAGCAAGTAAATACTAGCATCAATGTATCTGGAACTATCCAAGGTGGTAATGGGGGTATTATAAATACTGGAACCATTGGAAAAGAAGGACAAGAAAAACAAGAATACGGAATCACTATTGAAAATGAAGGTCTTATTGCTTCTGCAAAAGGAAGTGGTATTTTAAATACTGACAATGGAATTATTTATGGTAATATCTTCAATAGAAGTAATAATAATTTAAGTTTAAAAAATGATTCTGATGCGACTATTACAAGTGGTATTAAAAATGAAGGTAGTGGAACCATCTTTGTTAATAACCAAGGAACCATAAATAAAGGTGATAACGGCAATCATGTAACCAATAATGGTAATGGTAGCATAATCATAGAAGATTGGGTTGTTTCTACAGATAAAGATACAGGTAAATTAGACACTGTGGTTGTAGGTGGAAACAATACGGATAATGTAAAAGTAGATAGTATAACCGTTGATCAAGGCAATGCTGATCTAGATGGAATAGAAGATATAAACAATATCATCTCAGGGGTAAAACCAGATAATATTGGCAATATAGGAACCAATGGTAGCGGGGAAATTGATTTAATCTATGATCCTTCAACAGGAAAAATTCATAAAAGGTTTGATCTTAGTGCTTCCATATCAGGTGCAACCTTTAGATCTTTAATCTCTACTACTTCAAGAAGATCTACCTTTATAGACAATGTTATGGGTAATTCTATGCAAAGCTTTGCTTTAGCTTCTTCAAGTAAGTCTCAAAGCATTGCTATGTCTGAAAAGGGTAATTTATATGCAGATGCAAGTGATTATATAAAGAGTGATTTAAATAACGGAAGCTATGGTTCTAATAAAGAACATTCTTTATTCATCCTTCCTTATACTTCTTCACAGAATGTTGAACTTTCTTTAAATGAAGAAAGTAAAGGACACACTAAAGGAACCATTATAGGTTATTCTACTTTAAAAGACAGTGGAATATATGGTGTGTATGCAGGTTATGAAGATACAAAAATGGGTTCAACTTATTTTGATATTAATAATAGAACCTATTATGCAGGTTTAAAATACTTTAATACCTTATTTACTACAGAAAAAGGTCAAGAAGTTTATATCAAAGCTCAAGGTAAAGCTGCTTTGATTAAAAATGATTTAACTAAAAAAATAGGAAATAATGAAGCTAAAGCTGAACCTAATTCTTATGCTTATGGAGTCAATACAGCCTTAGGTATGAATTTTATTTCTAATAAAGATATATTCTCCCCTGAA
>NZ_MJYJ01000059.1:252-3216 GCF_001763255.1 Campylobacter sp. BCW_4338 | reverse complement strand
CATTATACAAACTTCCACTTACATAAGGCTTATCTATATCATCATCTAAAAAAGAAATAATCACTTCATCTCCTATTCTTGGAGTATGATAAAAACCTGAATGATTACTTGCTATACTTGAAGCTACTCTTAAAAAAGGAGTGTGATGATATAAACTTTCTTTTTCATCTAATTCTTCTTGATTAGCATAAAGATTAATCCTTACCTTAACCCTTCCATGCTCATCAGTATAAATAGTATTTCTCTCACTTTCTATATCCTTACTCTCTCCTATAACAATACCTTGAGTGCTATTAGGAGCTTTAGGTTTAGCTTTAAAACTTGGAGTAAAGATAATATTCTTTTTTAATAAAGTTAAAGTATTAGAATAAGATTTACTTAAATTTAAATCTTTTAAATTTAAATGATCATTAGTATTAATAGAATTAGCTAAGATGGCATCATCAATTAAGATTTGAGTATTAGCAATAATAATAAAGTCTTTAAGCAAAGAAGCTTTATCTTGTTTTTCTTCATCTTGATTTTTTATTTCTTCTTGATGATTAAACTCCTTATAATTTAAAGTGATAAAATCTCCTAAGCTAAGATGATAAATATTACTTTTTGCTAGTAAGCTTTCATTTAATACTAAGGCTCTTTTTTCTTTAAGAGAAGGCTTAGTCTTTAAATCAATGCTTTTTGTAAAAGAATATTCACTCTCATAAAAATGTTCATTATAATAAGCTTTGTTATTAAGTTCTTGTTCATAAGGAACTTTATTAGAATGTAAAGATAAAAGATTTAAAGGAGTATTGGCATTGATACTAGAATGTGTAAAAGAATTAGTTCTTAAGCTTTGTTCTTTATAAATAGAAGAAATACAAGCTTGATTTAAAATATTATTAATATTAGGATTATACTCAATTTCTTTATTTTTTACATTTTTATACACATCACAAAAATAAATAGTGTTCTCATCTTCATAAAAAAAGATTCCATTATTATGGCTTAATCTTGTAATAAAGTCTAAATCACTTTCATTGTATTGAGAGATGAGTTCTTGTTCTTCATAATTAAAATGTATATTAGAATAATCAATTTCTTTATGTAAGATATCTTGATAAAAACCAAGGGTTTGTTTAATCACTTCTATAATATTAGTATGAGTATAAATACGATTGGCTTTATTTAAAGAAAGTCTTATCAAGACTGATTGAAGCTTAAAAGAAAAAAAATGCTTGTATTTTATTTGCTTAGTATTTGAAGCGCTATCATTAATATTTAAAGCACTTTCATGATTAATACCTAGATATTTTATATAAGTGATAATTCCTTTATAATTTTTAACTTCATTTGTGTCAAAATTTAAAGTATTGTTTTCATAAGGATTATGAATACTTAAAATAGCTTCTTGATCGATTAAAACATTAGGATGAAAATTAAAATCTTGACTTAGATTAAATAAGCTTTCATCTAAACTTTCAAAAAAACCTTCACATTCTATAGAAAAAAGTTCTTCAAAACTTTCTTTGATGAGGGCTTTAGTGATTTTAAAGGGTAGGGGATTTGAAGTAGAATTTGATATATTAAGACTCATAAAGGAATTAAGGGACATTGATGATCCTTTTGGGGGTTGAGTTTATGGTGTTTATAATTTCACTATGTTTTTAATTTTTATATTTATTATTTTAACACAAATAGTCTAAATTTGAGTAGAAAAAGAAATTGCTTATTTTTGTTGTTAAAATCTATTTTTTATCTAAATTTACTTCTATGATATTAGATTCTTTTTCGCTGTTTTGTGTATTTTCTAAACGCAATTTTATTTTATTTGCACCCATAGGAGTTAAAATAGTAAAATATCTAATATTATTTTCATAAAAATCCCAAATTTCATCAAATTCCAAATAATTTGCTAATCCATATTCTTTAAACTCACATTCTTTATAGATTGATTTTAAAAATTTTGGCACTTCATTAATAATAAAAAGTATTTTGATTTTTTCTTTTTGAGAATTAATATCCAATTCTTTAATCAGATTATTTTGATATTCTTGCTTTATTATTTCTATTATTTTTTTATTATCACAATTTTTTAAATCATTAAGATTAACATCCATTTCTTTTTTTAACTCTAATTCTTGAGGAAAATAATTTGTATTCTTATAATCAGAAGCTTGTGGTAATAATATATTTAATTGTTCATCACTTTTAAAAATTAATTTCGCTATATTCATAATTTTAATATTTAATTCTAATATAGCGTAAAAATCTTTTTTAGAAAAAATTTTATTTACACCTTTTTTCATATTTACAATATCTAAATTCTCATCAGATAAAAATTCTATAAGTTTATTTAAAAATATAGCTTGAGGAAGCATTACCACCCTTTAAGCTCTAAACTTTCAAGCTCTTCTAAACTCATTGCTCTAATTAAAATCCTTTCTTCTGATTGAATTAAAGAAAAATCTTGTAGTTTTTCTAGTGCTTCTTTATATTCTAAATATCCTAAAGGTTTATCTTCGCTAATGCTAAAAAAGCTTAATCTCCATTTGGCTTCTTTATCTTCATCATCTAATTCAAAATTTTCCCAAGGTTTTTTAAAAAGAATAGTATCTGTATCTTCACTTAGGGTGAAATTTATTATTAACCCATCTGGTGTTTCATAAAGTTTAGGTATAGCTTCATAAGCTTCTTCCCAACGCCTTTGTAAAAGTTTTAAATCTTCCATAAATTTTTCCTTAAATATAAAATGAAATTATAACTAAAAATCTTTTTATATTAAATCATAAGGAAAGTATTTACACAAAGCTAATTCTATTTTGTTTAATCATTCTAGCACGATTGATAAGAGCATAAAGGGCTATACTTTCATCATTTAACATTCTTTCAAAAGTTTCACTGTATCTATCCCCATCAAACTCAATACTTTTCCATTCTATAATCTCTGCTTTGGCATTAGTGATAAAAGAAATATATTTATCT
>NZ_MJYJ01000059.1:0-202 GCF_001763255.1 Campylobacter sp. BCW_4338 | reverse complement strand
ATAAAGGTTTAAGTGCTTCATCATACCAAATCACTTCTAACTTTTCTTCTTGGATGATTCTTAATGCTACTTCTTTTCCATTTCTCATTGAATAGTCTTCATCTACACTAAAATATTTTTGTTTATAATTCATCTGCAACATTTTATCAATGGCTTCTTTTTCACTATCAAAAGAATACTCAAGTTCAACACTGCCCCTTTC
>NZ_MJYJ01000058.1:0-905 GCF_001763255.1 Campylobacter sp. BCW_4338 | reverse complement strand
ATGAAATACAAGGAGCTAGTATAAGTGGATGTTTAAATCCTCCAGTAGCTGGAGGACCTTGTACTAAAGTTGCTTTGGTATTTCCTTATACTTATTCAAAGCATAAAATCAATAATAAATATTCCGTTTATCAAATGGGCTTAATAGGAGTAAGTAATAAAGGCTATCCTGTACTTTCTATACCTAAAGGCAATAAGATTAAATTTGCTTTAGCTAAAATACAAGCTAGTCCTCTTGCTAAGATTAAGTATGATAGGATAAGATGGCAAGGGATAGGAGATAAATTAGGAGCGGCACAAAAAAGCAAAGAAAAAGCAAAAATGCTTTTATATTTGGAAAATGAAAATAAAAAAGGTAAGGTAAGTGATAAAGAAGTTCATCTTTATAAACATAATGGAATATGGTCTAAAGATACTCCAAAACCTAGAAGTTCAGATTATATTCTTGAAGATGGGGAGATTGATTGGCCTAATAAATATGGTTATAAAATTCCACCCAAACCAAGAGAAATCACTCTAAAAAAAGGGATGAAACTGGACAGATATGGAGATAATTCAGGTAGCTTTGTTTGTCCTTTTAAAGAGAAAAAAGGAGCAATACCTTATGAAAAAAGATCATTGCCTTATGAAGATAATGAAGCCATGCAAAAAACCTATAAAAGATATGAAGTAACAGAAGATATTAATATGGAAAGTATTGAAAGAAAGGTTAGAATGAGTGGGAATGAAGAATTAAAAAAAGATATTAAAACATTAAAAGAAAAAAACAAATTCCATTCTCCGAAGATAGGTAAAATATCTCCATGCTTTGAACAAGAAGGTGGAGGAACACAAATTAAACTTCCTATTTCCATAGAAAACTTAATGCAATTAGGTTTTATCAAACAAATATAATAATAAAGGATA
>NZ_MJYJ01000057.1:0-3154 GCF_001763255.1 Campylobacter sp. BCW_4338 | reverse complement strand
TAGCAGTTTCAGCTATATCCATTACAGCCATAGCACCTTTAAGAGTAGTTACACCAGCACTCTTATCTACTGTTCCAGCTAAATTTCCTGCTGAAGTTTTTAAAGTAGCAAATTGAGAATTTCCTGAACCATCTGAAAAACCTGAACCTTTAGAAACAGTATAAACTGTGCTAGCTGTGGCCGCAGACATTGCAGAAAGAAGAACCAAAGAATCTGTCAACACAGCAGACATATTTTTTCCACTACCTACAGAAAATCCTGAACCTTGAGAAAAGCCATTAGAATCCATATAAGCAGATACAGAGCTATAACCAACAATAATTTGCTTTCCACCTCCAGCATAAGAGTTAAAGCCCATAGCATCAGCAACATTTGCATCAATTTGACCTTTAGACTCTCTTAAAGATACAGATGACTGAGAAATAAGATCAGTTGCTCCCATACCTATGGCACTAAGATTGGTTCCGCTTATGTTAATATCTCTACCATCATTTTTTACTAAAGATAATCTTCCGTAATTTTCTTTTTGTGTTCCTAAAATTCCAGCACCAACTCCTATATCTCCAGTGATTTTAATGCCTCTACCATCAGCCGAAGTAAGAACAAGCTTGCCATTTTCATCCTTAGAGGCTTGAACTCCAGTAGTATCTTTAACCGCATTGATAGCTGAGATTAACTGACCATTATTATCTCCGTCTTTATAAGAAATTTGACCAATTATAACCCCATTAATAGCAAAGTCTTGAGAAGTCGTTCCTGCTTTTATAGCATAAGCTCCTGTAGTTTTTACATCATAAGTTGCTCTAACTCCTGTTTTATCGGCACTTTTATTGATCTCTTCAGCTAAAGCTCCAAGTCCTGTTCCAACAGAGGTTGAAATCACCACACTATCAAATTTAAAATCTTCTAAACCATTATAGTTTTTTATAGTAAGTCCTACTACGCCTGAAGTAAAGCTTTGCGAACCTGTTTCAAATCTTGTAACACCGATTTTTGAAGACTGGGTTGGCCCAATGCTAGCTTTTATAGTTTGATTTGAACTTGAACCGATTTGAAATTCTTGATTGGTAAAATTTCCACTTAAAAGTTGTTTACCGTTAAATGAAGTTGTATTTGCGATATTATCCAATTCTTCCATTAAGCGGTTTATATCTGCTTGAAGCATGGTTCTTGTTTTTAAACTTTGACCATCTTGAGCTGCTTGAGTAGCTTTAGTTTTAATAGTATCTAAAATCTTAAGTTGCTCATCCATAGCCTTATCAGCAGTTTGTAAGATACCTATAGCATCATTACCATTGTTTATAGCTTGACCTAAAGTGGCTGCTTGAGAACGCAAAGAATCTGCTATCGCCATCCCTGAAGCATCATCTGCTGCGGAGTTAATCCTAAGACCAGAACTAAGTCTGCTTAAAGACTTATCAAGCTCGTTAGCATTAACAACTGAATTTGCATGCGCATTTAACGCACCGATGTTGGTGTTTATCCTAAAACCCATTTTAAATCCTTTCAAAATATTGCATCGAAAAGATTAAAGCAAGAAGTGTTCCAAGTTTTAGTTTAATTAAAAATCTTGAGAGTTTAAAATAAAAAAAGCCTAGTATTTAAACTAGGCTTGGATTTGTATATATCGCAGTACCTTTAAAGAGCTTAACTACTGAAGCAATCTTAAAACATTTTGCTGACTAGAATTTGCCTGAGCCATAGCATAAGATCCACTTTGAGCTAAGATGTTTGCTTTAGAGTAGTTTGCACTCTCACTTGCAAAGTCTACATCTCTGATTTGAGATTCTGCTGATTTAACATTAACCTGGGTTACAGTGATGTTGTTTATAGTTGATGTAACTTGATTTTGCACCGAACCAATGTCAGCTCTGATTTGATCAAGATTTGTTATAGCAGTTTCAGCTATATCCATTACAGCCATAGCACCTTTAAGAGTAGTTACACCAGCACTCTTATCTACTGTTCCAGCTAAATTTCCTGCTGAAGTTTTTAAAGTAGCAAATTGAGAATTTCCTGAACCATCTGAAAAACCTGAACCTTTAGAAACAGTATAAACTGTGCTAGCTGTGGCCGCAGACATTGCAGAAAGAAGAACCAAAGAATCTGTCAACACAGCAGACATATTTTTTCCACTACCTACAGAAAATCCTGAACCTTGAGAAAAGCCATTAGAATCCATATAAGCAGATACAGAGCTATAACCAACAATAATTTGCTTTCCACCTCCAGCATAAGAGTTAAAGCCCATAGCATCAGCAACATTTGCATCAATTTGACCTTTAGACTCTCTTAAAGATACAGATGACTGAGAAATAAGATCAGTTGCTCCCATACCTATGGCACTAAGATTGGTTCCGCTTATGTTAATATCTCTACCATCATTTTTTACTAAAGATAATCTTCCGTAATTTTCTTTTTGTGTTCCTAAAATTCCAGCACCAACTCCTATATCTCCAGTGATTTTAATGCCTCTACCATCAGCCGAAGTAAGAACAAGCTTGCCATTTTCATCCTTAGAGGCTTGAACTCCAGTAGTATCTTTAACCGCATTGATAGCTGAGATTAACTGACCATTATTATCTCCGTCTTTATAAGAAATTTGACCAATTATAACCCCATTAATAGCAAAGTCTTGAGAAGTCGTTCCTGCTTTTATAGCATAAGCTCCTGTAGTTTTTACATCATAAGTTGCTCTAACTCCTGTTTTATCGGCACTTTTATTGATCTCTTCAGCTAAAGCTCCAAGTCCTGTTCCAACAGAGGTTGAAATCACCACACTATCAAATTTAAAATCTTCTAAACCATTATAGTTTTTTATAGTAAGTCCTACTACGCCTGAAGTAAAGCTTTGCGAACCTGTTTCAAATCTTGTAACACCGATTTTTGAAGACTGGGTTGGCCCAATGCTAGCTTTTATAGTTTGATTTGAACTTGAACCGATTTGAAATTCTTGATTGGTAAAATTTCCACTTAAAAGTTGTTTACCGTTAAATGAAGTTGTATTTGCGATATTATCCAATTCTTCCATTAAGCGGTTTATATCTGCTTGAAGCATGGTTCTTGTTTTTAAACTTTGACCATCTTGAGCTGCTTGAGTAGCTTTAGTTTTAATAGTATCTAAAATCTTAAGTTGCTCATCCATAGCCTTATC
>NZ_MJYJ01000056.1:0-1958 GCF_001763255.1 Campylobacter sp. BCW_4338 | reverse complement strand
TCCTTTAGCGGTTATAAGAGATCATTTTGTAACCTATCCTTTTGCAATCAATTCGAAATTCATTAGCTTTGATTTAAAGAAAATTTTTTATGGCATAGATCTTTGCACAGGAGTTTTTGACACTCATTTTTCCTTTCATTATGAAATAGATCAAAAGCTTGAAGAAAATAAAGAATTTCTTTTAAAAAGACTTTTGTCTTATTTGATTATTGATGAGAAAAGAAATGCAACTGCTTTAGAGGATATAAAAGAACAAAAATATATTATAGATGATTATACTTTTTATTTTAAAGAGTTAAAATCTTTAGAACTTAAAAAATGCACTATATATCAACTTCCTTGTAATCATCCTTTGTTTAAAGAGTTTAGAAATAAAGAAAAGCAAATTAGTGCTTTTAAAAAGGATGAAGATAGTCCTATTCATGCTTACAATGAAGCTTTACAAATTTTACAAGATTTTGCTAATGGAATTTATAATACAAGTAAAGATAAAACAGGAAGATATATAGAAGATAAAAATAAAACCAGAAGATTACTAGAAAAACTCAATATCATAGGACAAAACAATCTTAAGGCTATGTATATGGGGATAAATGGAAATAAAGAAAGCTTGAAAGCTATAGGCAAAAGAGAAAATAACACTAGCAAAGCAAGTGCAAATGCTGACATCACATCAGAAACAAAAACTCCGCCTAATTTCATAGGCAGACTAGCTACTACTATAATCATAGAAGATGGTTTATACATGGGTTAAATTAAGAAAGGATAGATAATGAGTGAAACTTATGAGATTTATACACCTAATGGATTAACATTAGATGTGGAAAAAGATACCAATAAAATACTCTTTAAAGAAAATGTTAAGCCCACAGGCAACTATACCGAAGAATATTCCAAAGCGGTTTTTAAATCTTATCATATTATGAAAAACTCCCCCTACAAAGACTATAAACCCCAATACCTAGATCCTGAATTTCACACAGGGGAGAAATCTACTTTGCTTGAATTTAAAGATTGGCAAAGTATTTATTTAAAAGATCCTATCAAAGGAGCTATAGCTCCTTGGACTAAAGCAGAAAAAGCTTATTATAAATCTTTAAAAACCAAAAGAGAAAGATATAAATATTTAGCAATAAGAAGTGGATTAAGATCTGTGGTTATAGATATACCCTATGATGCTTATGCTAATGTAGATGAAAAAGGATATTTAATCAATGAAGAATACGCCTATATTTATGATGAAGTTAACAATAATAAAGAAACCTTAAAATCTTCTCTTTTTAGACAAGAATGGGGTATAGCAGCAGGAATACTAGGAAAACCTGAATATTTTGTGCGTTCTAAAAATCATGGCTTTAATGCTAGAATGATACAATGTTTTATTTTATATATTCAACTCACAGGTGGAGGATATGAAGAATTAGGTATAAAAAGAGGAATTTATAATTATGCTGATAATCTTTTAGAAATAGGTATGGCAGGGATACATAAAAATCCTTTAAGGGCCAAATTAGTAAAAGATTTAGCTAAAACTATACAGCCTGATGAATTTGGTATGCTTCCTTTTATAGATGAGATTATAGGAGCAGATTGGGTGATTGATTTAAATAAATATGATTTTGCCTATGATGAAGAAGGCAGGATCATTTGGGCTTTATATAATGATATTAAAAAAGCAAATTAAAAGATCCAAGAGATATAGATTCTACTTCTGAAAGTAGAAATAAATTTGATGATGCTATGGATGGATACGAAAATGGAATGGTAACAAGATTTGATGTAGATACTCCAAATGATTGGAGTGAACAACAAGCTACTTTATTCAAAGATACCCTAGTATTAAGCGCCAAACTAGCAGCCCTCACTCCTCCTCAAGGCTATCCTAATGCCCCTTATTATTTTACACCTGAAAGATTAGAATGGATTTATAAAAGAGGATATTTAGACAAACTCCTTGA
>NZ_MJYJ01000055.1:0-66859 GCF_001763255.1 Campylobacter sp. BCW_4338 | reverse complement strand
TTTACTCAAATATTTTTCTCCTTCCTTATTTAAAATGATTTATTTTGAAATTAATTTCATATTTTTTATTTTTTAATAATAATATAAAATATAAAAATAAAATAGCGGAATAATAAAATATTTAAACTTAAAGTATAATTAAATACTGATTATTATATAATTATAAAATTTCAATTTAAATTTTATTTTATATAAAAAATTGATTTAATGAGAGTAAAATTAATTAAATATTGAAATTATCTGTGAAATATTTTTAATTAATTTATATTAATTAAAGCTAGCCTGTAAATTCAGTAGCTTCATAGCCCATAGGCTTATCTACAAAACAAGATTTTTCTTTTAAAAATATAACCTCTATAGTTCCGACCGGTCCATTTCTATTTTTTCCAACAATAATTTCAGCATTTTCTTGCATAGGATTTGGTATAAAAAGCCTTTGATAAGCTTTACCTTCAGCTTTAGCTTTATTCTCTCTTTCTTTTTCTTCTTGCTCCCTATAAACCTCATCGCGATATACAAATAAAATAGCATCCGCATCTTGCTCTATAGCTCCACTTTCTCGCAAATCACTCATCAAAGGACGCTTATTTGCTCTTTGCTCTAAACCACGATTAAGTTGTGAAAGTGCGATAATCGGCATATCAAGCTCCCTAGCCAAAAGCTTAAGTCCTCTTGAAATTTCACTCACTTGCAAATGCCTATCATTAAAATTTGAATTACTCATCATAAGCCCTATATAGTCAATCACACAAAGTCCTACACTTTCATCTTGAGATTTTAAACGTCTTAAAATAGCCCTTACATCAGCAATAGTTGCATAACCACTATCGTAAATATATAATTTCTTTTGACTATAATCATTACAAGCATCTCCTAAACGCTCCCATTCATCATCGTTTAAATCTGCGGTTAAAATTCTTTGTAAAGGGATAGAAGTTTTTGAAGAAAGCATTCTTTGCATGATTTGAGTTGCGGGCATTTCAAGAGAAAACAAAGCCACACCTTTATTTTGTCTTAAAACTTTATCAATGAAATTTAAACAAAGGGTTGTTTTTCCCATACCTGGGCGTGCAGCGATTATTATAAGCTCACCCCCTTTAAAACCTTTTGTCATTTTATTTAGACCCTCAAAGCCTGTATCAAGCCCTATGATATTTTTATTTTCTAAAGTTTTTTGCTTTTTAAATTCTTCAAAGAGTTCTGATATTATTATATTAACATCTTTAATATCTCTAAAATTTACACGATTTGTAATGCTAAAAATTTCTTTACCAATTTCATCTGCGATTTCACTTACGGCACGATTTTCATTAATACGAGCTGGTAAAAGATGTGCAAAACTCAAAAGTTGTCTTTTGATGGACTTTTCGCGAAGTTCATTTACATAAGCAGGCAAATCTATCATAGAAGGAGTGGCAAGAATTTCTGCTAAAATCTCTTCATCTATTTTTTTATGTTTTTTTAAAAAACTTATAGAAATAGGCTCTTTGTTGTTGCTACAAGCTATAATTGCTTTAAAAATATCTTCATGAGCTTTAAGACTAAAATCTTTCGGACTGATATCGCCTGCTATACTAGCGTAAGCTTCTTCACTCATAATGCAACTGCTTAAAATAGCTCGCTCTAAATCCAAGTCATAATACTCTTGTTGCACTAAATTTCCTTATAAATATAAATAGTTTTAAAAATTTTATCTAAAAAAACTTAAAATTATAAACTTTAATTTTTTATAAATATTTAATGTAATATTAGTTACAATTATAATCACAACATTTATTTTATTAGGAGAACACTTGAAAAAACATTTATTTTCATGTATTTTAGCTTCCATTTTAGCCCAGTCAGCTATGGCTGTAGATTTTCAAGAAGGTTTTAGTGGAAATTTAAGCATAGGTGTAGGTGCAAGAGATATTAAAAGCAATATTTCAACTTTAGCGGATAGTGATTACTTAGGTGGTTATGACGCTGATAATTCGGACTCTTCTTTTATTCCTTTTATCGGTGTAGAACTTTACTATGGTAACCTTATAGACAATGATAGAGTTTTTATCAAAAACTACAATGGAAGAGATGTCAGCGGTATAGCTTTAGGTTACGAAAAAGCTTATTTAGAGCGTTTTAGCACTTCTTTTTCTGTAATCTCTTCTTTAAGGGAAAAAGCTTATGCAAATCCTTATCAAATAGGTAATAGAGAAGAAACTGATGTTGATAGATATGGTTTTAAAATCTCTCAACTTTACGAAAGTGATTTAGGAAAATTTACAGCTTCATATTTATTTAGCAAAAACAAATATGATAAAGACGCAGTTGAGCACAGCTCTTTAAAAAGAGAGGGGTATTATCACGAGTTTGAATTAAATTACAATTATAGTTTGTTAAATTTAGGACTAAGCTATGATTATAATGATGCAGATGGAAAAGCTCAAAGTTACTCAAGATATGGTTTAAGCATGGGAGCAAATTTGGCTTTTGCTGATGACTATATTTTCACCCCAAATTTAAGTCTTAGCAGATATGAAGCAGTAGGAACAGATCCTATCTTCCACAAAAAACAAGACGGTAATATAGTTAAGCTTAATCTAAAAGTTGTTAAAAATCAATTTTTGGGCTATAACGGACTTTATGGTTTTGCAAATTATGGTATAGAAAAAAGAAATAGCGATATAGGATTTTATGATGAAACCTATCAAGTTGTTTTAACTGGAATAGGATATAAATTCTAAAAAATTATAAAAAAGCTCCTTTGATAAAATTTAAAAAAGATCTATCTCCTATAAAGATAGATCTTTAAAAATCCTTTTAAGAAAAATCCAAGCTAAAATCAAAACACAAAATTCAGCAAAAAATGGACTTAACCATACTCCATTTAAACCTATAAAGTAGGATAAAATCAAAAGAAAAAATAAAGGTATGAATAAATTTTGCATTAAACTTAAAACCAAAGAAAAGCTTGCCTTATTAAAAGCTGTCAAAAAAGAACCGCTTAGAACATTAAACCATGCAAAAAGATAATTAAAAGCAAAAAGCATCAAAGCTGTATAAGCAAAAGTTTTAAATTCTTGATCATTTTCTTTTGCAAAAAGTGCTATCAAATTTTCTCCAAATATCAATATAAATACTATAGAAAATAAAGATAAAATTCCTCCCGCAAAAAATACCACTTTTATAATAGCTTTAATCCTTAAAAAATCTTTTTTAGCATAATTATAACTAAGTGCAGGTTGCATCGCATCCCCCATAGCAATAATGAGCATTATAATAAAACTATCAATATATAAAACTATAGAAAAGGCTGCCACGGCTTGAGTGGTAGAAATTTTTAACAAAACAAAATTTGCAAAAATACTATACAAAGAACCCGAAATATTGCCAAAAAACTCGCTACTTCCATTATAAAGAATATTTTTAAAAATTCTCAAATTTATATATAAACTTGAAAATTTAAGCTCTAAATTTTGAAATAAAAAAGGAATAATTCCAAAAATACCGCTTAAAACAATTCCTAAACAAGTTGCAAGAGCTACCGAAAACAAGCCCCAACCAAATACAACTATAAAAAGATAATCAAATACAATATTACTTAAAGCTATGATTATGTTCATAATCATACTATAGGTTGTTTTTCCACAAATTCTTAAATAATTATCCAAGGCAAAAGAAAGCATGGTAAAAGGTGCAAATAAAGCAAAAACAAACATACATTCTTTAGCCATAGTTTTAATCTCATCGCTAACATTTAGACAATCAATCAAAATAGGTCCTAAAAAATACTCCAAAATTCCAATAAAACAAGAGATTAGAAAAATAATCAATATACTAGAACTAAATATCTTTCTAGCTAAATTCTTCTTGCCTAAACCCAAATGCATAGAAATTTGCACTGCTGAACCTATAGCTATCATATCAGCCAAAGCAAAAGACATCATAATAAAGGGAATAATCAAGGCTAGTGCTGCTAAAGCATCACTTCCTAGATATTTTCCAACAAAAATTCCATCAACTATATAATAAAAAGAAATAAAGGCCATGCTTATGACATTTGGCACGGCACATTTTATAAAAAGCCTAAAAGGGCTTAAAGTGCTAAAAATATTTGACATACAAATCCTTTAAAAATATTAAAATAAAATATTTTTAAAGACGCTAGTAGAGTGCTTGAAGTCCTAAAATATAGAAATTTAAACGATAAGTTCTTATTGTTGTTTTTGTATTAGTTTTATTTTGCATTTTCATAGATTTAAATTAAAATAACTAAGAATTATAAAATTTACTTATTAATAAGTCAAATTTAGCCCGAAGGCTAAAATTTAAAGCACGGAAAGAATTTTTACAGCGTCATTTAACCCTGTAACTATACTTGCTCCATTTTTAGTAGCAATATCTCCTGCTACAAAGATACCTTTAACATTGCTTTGTTTATTTTCATCCATTAAAGGCACGCCTTTATCATCAACATTAATCCCGCATTTTTGTAAAAAATCAAGTGGAGTAGAACCACCAATAGCATAAATAATTCTATCATAAATATCGCTTGTACCATCGGTAAAATTTACCTTAGCCTTGCCACTATCATCTTCTACCTCATTAATGTCAATTCCTAGTTTTAACTCTACTTTACCCGAATTTCCAGCTTCGTGAATATCTTTAAGATTGATATCATTTAATCTTGTAAATTCTTTTTTGCGATAACAAAGGCTAACTTGATTTGAATTAGCCAAATCCACAGCGTATTCTGCTGCTGAATTTCCACCACCTACAACAAGAATTTTTTCATTTCCCAAAACTGAATTGGCATTAAAATTAATGATTTTTGTTAAAGTCATAGGAAGTTTGTAATCAGGCTTATTAGGCTTACCCATTCTACCTATAGCAACGATGATGTTTTTACACTCATAAACGCCTTTAGCTGTGCTTACTAAAAAAACTCCATTTTCATTTTTAACGCTCTCAACTTCAGAGCCAAATTCAACTTCTATATTGTGCTCTTTTAATGCGTTTTGAAAAGTTTCTATAGTACTTTCTTTGGTACCATCTTCAAAAGGAACATGTCCATGATTAGTTCCTTCGCATCCCTTATAAGCTTTATCTACTCTTTTGCCATCTTTATAAAATTGCATTAAAGTTTGGCAAATGTTATTTGATTTTTCCAGTATCAAAACTTCTTTGTTTTTAAGCTTAGCTTCAACCGCACAGCCTATGCCTGTTGGACCTGCACCTACTATAATTAAATCTATTTTTTTCATTTATATTTACCTTTCAATTCTGATTTTTTTTGTATAATTTATCAAGTTTTTTGTAAATAAAGGATTAAAAATGCGAAATTTGCTTGAAAATATTAAGAAAAATTCTCAAAAACTACTTAACTTAACACCTAAAGATAAAGAAAAAATTATTTTAAAATTAGCTCAAATTTTAAGAGAAAATTTCAAAATTATCCTAGAAGCAAATGAAAAAGATATAACAAATTTCACAAAAAGTGGAGCAATAAAAGATAGGCTTTTGTTAGATGAAAAACGCATTTTAGCTCTTTGTGAAGGCCTAGAAAAAATCGCTTATATCGAAGATCCCATAGGCAAAATTTCTAAAGGCTGGAAAAATTATACAGGTTTGAGCATAAAAAAAATAAGCATTCCTTTGGGACTCATTTGTGTTATTTACGAAGCAAGGCCTAGTCTTAGTGCTGAAATTGTAGCTTTAATGATAAAAAGTTCTAATGCTTGTGTATTTAAAGGCGGAAGTGAAGCAAAATTTACAAATGAAGCTATATTTACTCTTGTTAGCAAAATACTTAAGGAATTTGGTTTGCAAGATTGTTTTGCTATGCTTACTCAAAGAGACGAGATCAAGCAAATTCTAACTTTTGATGATTTAATCGATGTGATCATACCTCGCGGTAGTTCAAATATGATACAAGAAATCGCAAACAATACCAAAATTCCTCTTATTAAGCAAGACAAGGGCTTGTGTCATGCTTTTGTAGATCAAAGCGCTAACTTAGATATGGCTTTAAAAATAATCCTTAATGCAAAGTGTCAAAGAGTAAGTGTTTGTAATGCTTTAGAAACGCTTTTAATACATGAACAAATTGCTAAAAATTGTATAAGTCTTTTAATCCCTGAATTTGAAAAATTTAAGGTAAAAATTCACGCCCATGAAAATGCTTTGGCTTATTTTAACAACTCAAATTTAGAAGTTTTTAAAGCAAATGAAAATACCTTTGATACAGAATGGCTTGATTTTGCTTTAAGTGTAAAATTAGTAAAAGATTGCGATGAAGCTATAGAGCATATCAATAAACACAGCTCCTTGCATTCTGAAACCATTATCTCAAATGATGCTTCAAATATCGCTAAATTTCAACGCCTTATAAACTCATCTTGTATTTATGCTAATGCTTCAACGCGTTTTAGCGATGGAGGAGAATTTGGCTTTGGTGGAGAAGTTGGAATTTCAACTAGCAAATTGCATGCAAGAGGTCCTATGGGGGTTGAAGATATTTGCACTTATAAATATATAATCAATGGGGAAGGACACATTCGAGAGTGAATAAAATAGAAATGCTAAAGCAACACTTTAAAGAAATTGCTAAACTAAATTCAAGTGAACAAGTTTGGCAAATGCCTTTTTTTGCGGCTTTGGGTGTGGGTATAGTTTTAGGGTTTAGTGTATTTTTTGGAAAATTAAACTATGGACTCATTGCCATGATAGGAGCTTTATCTTTTTTATATGTTCCAAACACTCCTTTATATCATAGAATGGCTGTTGTGATGTGCTGTTCTTTTGGCATAGTTTCTAGTTTTTTCTTAGGAATTTTAACCCATTTTTTACCTGCAATTTTTGCCTTCATCCCTATAGGACTTGTGGCCATGGGAAGTTCTATTTTAATTAGATATTATAACATTGGTACACCTGGATATTTTTTCTTTGTATTTTCTTGTGTTTTAGGAGCTTATTCTCCTTTTGAAGCTAAGGATTTTATCTTTTTAGTGGGTCTTGTTTTTCTTGGGGCAATGGTAGCTAATTTAATGGCTTTTTTATATTCTATCGTTGTGATTTATGGATTTAAAAATGCTTTACCTGGCGAAATTCCACCTAGAGAATACATAGGTTTTGATGCAGTTTTTGTGGATTCTTTGATTATGGGTTCTTTTGTAGCTTTTTCTATATTTTTAGGAACTTTTTTAGAACTTGAAAGAAGTTATTGGATAGCCATTTCTTGCACAGCTATTATGCAAGGTGTAACTTTAAACTCTATATGGATTAAACAAATTCAACGCATCATAGGAACGGCCTTAGGAGTATGTTTTGCATGGTGGCTTTTATCTAAACAATTTCACAATATAGAGCTTATTTTACTTATGATGTCTTTGTTTTTTATAGGACAATTTTTAGTCAATCGAAACTATGCTTTAGCTATGATTTTTTTTACTCCTTATGCTACTTATCTTTCAGAAGCAGCTAATTTTATGAGTGAAAATGCAAATACATTAATACTCACTCGTTTAATTGATGTCGTAATAGGAAGCATTTTAGGACTTTTGGGTGGTTTTGTAATTTATAAACCTTATCTAAGAATATATTTTGAACGCATTGCAAAATACATCTTTAGGATAAAACGAAAAGCTTAAAAGTCAAATAAAGCACAAGCATTATCCCCTAAAATTTGCTCTTGTTCTTTTTTAGATACAACAATTTCATTAAAAGCTGCTAGAGCCGATGAAAAATTAACATTTGCTTCAAAATTTGTATGCGGCCAATCACTTCCAAAAACAAAATTGCTAAGTGGAAAATGTTCTTTTAAAATTTCATATATTTTCTTTGCAAATTTTACAGCTTGTTCATTATTAACATAGTCTATTTTTGCTCTATAAAAACCGCTAATTTTAAAAAATATTCTAGAGTTTTTTAAGCAAATTAAATCCTCTAAATTTGTTAAGTTTGCATTAGCTCTTGCTAAATGATCAATAACAATATTACAACCATAAGGAATGAAATTTTTAACAATATCAACAAGATTATTATCCAAATCTCTTTGAATTTCTATTTGCATTTTAAGCTTACTTAAATTTTCAAAAAATTGAGTCCAAACCGTACTTTTAAAATTTGGCAATTCTTTGCCAATTAAATTTAATCTAACTCCACAAGCTTTTCTTTCTTTTAGTTTTTGAAGCTCATCAAATTTAATACCTTCATCAACCACAACTATAGCTTTTATATTTTCATCTTTTTCGATACTCTGAAGCAAAAATTCATTATCAACACCTAAAAAACTTGGCTGAACTAAAACCCCTTTATCAAAATCATAATGATCTAAATTTGCTTTATAATCTTTAAAACTAGCGTCATAATCAGGCTTATATCTTGCATTTGCAACTGTATTTAACTTTTTCAAAAATATATGTGCATGAGTATCAATCTTCATTAAATTATCCTTATAAAATAAAACTCATTATAATAGTAGCTAAAATCGCCGCCATAAATCCTATTGGCACAGCTTTAATAAGTAAATCTTTAAATAATTTTTCCTTATATTTATCAGGACAAGATCCTAAAATTAAACTTCCTCCAGAAGAAAAAGGAGAAATAGCGGAAGCTTGAGCCCCTACAACAATACAAGAAAAAAGCAATGCCTCGCTTAATCCACTGCTTGCAGCAATGCTTGGAACTATAGGAAAAAGCGCTGGAGTAACCACACCCAAAGTACTTGAAAAAAGCGACATAAAAGCTGCAATAGCACACATTATTAACGGAATAAAAATCACATTGATCTCATTTTCTACAAGATCTGAAAATAATTTTATAGCCCCTGCTTCAACCGCTATGCTAATTAACATCCCTACTCCACAAATCATTATCAAGGTTCCCCAAGGAATTAAAGCAACAACTTGTTTCTCATCGGCTAATTTTAAAAATAAAGCAATGGCAACAAAAATCATGGCTATCATGGCTATATCTATTTTTTTATTAAAATAGCCAATTGTCTCATTATGTGGAAAAATAATATTTAGCACAGGAAAGATTAAAACAACAACAATCATCATAAACATAAGAATTAAAGTAGTTTTTTGTTTATAATCAAATGAATCAGGTTTTGAAATAACACTGATTTTTATATTGTTTTTAAAAGCATTAAACACAAAAAAAGATAATACCACAATAGGCAAAATTATAGTAAAAGCAAAAATAATACTAGAATTTATAAAAGCTTCATTTGCTTCAATACCTGAATTTTGCATCAATCCTCGAAAAATAATCCCACTTTGAGAAGTCATAAAATTTGCCCCTCCCAAAGCACCATAGTTTATAGCCATAGCTCCGGCAATTTTACTTAAGCCGATTTTATCGCAAAGTAAAAAAGTAAGTGGTGCCATAAAAGCTAAAACCGTATAAAAACCTGCTCCTAAAGCGGCTATAATAGCACTAACCACAAAAATAACAAAAGGGAGCAAATAAGGATGATTAGCAAAGCGATACATCAAATGTCCAGCTAATTTTTCAAGAGTTCCATTTACGGTTGCAAAATTATAAAACAACGAAACAGCAAAAATAACAAAAAATATAGAAATAGGCCAAAAAGCTATGATTTTTTTAGGAGCTAAATCCATAAAAAAAGCTCCTATAATATAAGCAAAAATCATAGCAAAAATTCCAACATTATGTCTAGTAATATAGCCTAAAATGATGGCTACTATAATACTAGAGATGATTAAAAAAACCATTATCATCCTTTAAAATATTATAGGGCTTATGATATCAAAAAATATATTTTTCAAAGCATAAAAACAAAATCTAAAATTTAAAAAATATCTATTTAGTAACAAATTTACTCATCTTATAAAATATTTTACAGAATATCTTGAATTATAACAAGCAAAAACCCCTTTTAGGCAAAAAACAATACCATAATCCCATCTAAAAATATTTGAAAATAGAAAGAATATTCTCATAAGCTCATCTTTATAATATAGAATTAAAACACTACAGAAAAGTCAAGTTTAAAAATTTAAAAAATGTCTTGAAGAATAAAATAAAGAAAATAAAAAATTGTATAAATTTAAAAAGCTTTGGAATACTCCAAAAGCTTTTTTTATATTATTTGTTCGCTCTTTCTATATACTCACCACGCACAGTATCAACGCGTATAACTTCACCTTCTAGCACATGAAAAGGAATTTGCACTACTGCGCCTGTTTCTAAAGTAGCTGGTTTTTTATTTGATCCTTGAGTATCGCCTTTGAAATTTGGAGCCGTTTCGATGATTTTGAGTTCAACAACTTGTGGAACTTCTACGCCGATAGCCTTGCCATTATGAAAAAGTACATCTACCATCATACCATCAAGCATCCATTTTTTTGCCTCACCCACATCATCATCACTGATAGCTACTTGTTCATATGTTTGTGTATCCATAAATTGGCAATTTTCACCATCATCATAAAGATACTGCATAGTTTTATCTTCTAAATTTGGAGCTTCACATTTATCGCCTGCATGGAAAGTTTTTTCAAGTACTTTACCATCAATAAAAGATTTGATTTTAATACGCACAAAAGCAGGACCTTTACCTGGTTTTACATGCTGATACTCAACTATTTTAAAAGGAATTCCATCGATTTCTATTTTAAGTCCCTTTTTTAAATCACCCATTGAATAAGATGCCATAAATTTCCTTTGTTAAAAAATAAAAAATGATTTTATCAAATTTTGATTGATATCACAATAAAATTATTTTATTTGATAAAAAAATAAGTAAAATTACGCTAAAATTTAAATTTAAAGCATAGTAAATGCTCGCTTCTTTTTAGAAGAGGAAAGTCCGAGCTGCTAAAGACAAGCATTCCATCTAACAGATGGCTAGGGCAACCTAAGGGATAGTGCAACAGAAAGAAAACTACCACACAAGTGGAAAAGGTGAAACGGTGGGGTAAAAGCCTACCAGCGATTTTGGTAACAATTTCGGCTATGTAAACCCAATGTGCAGCAAGAAGGGATGGTTAGCGTCTTTGTTTTAACCCTTCGCTTGATTTTGTTTGTAAAAACAAAACTAGATAAATGAGCATTCAAGACAGAACTCGGCTTATCGCTATGCTTTTTAAGATCTAACATAGGTCAAAGCTTTTTGAAATTTTTGAATTTCAACAGCCTTTGCTTTTTTCTTTTGTTCAATTAGTGCAACAGCTTCTTGCAAAAGAGCTTGAATTTGATAAAATATATCATTTATATTTTCTTTTATAAAGTCTTCTGAGGGCGATCTTTTAGCTAAATTTTTAATAAAAGCTTTCATATCAAGTTTATCAAGCAAATTTTCAAGCTTATTAATATCTTCTTGAATTAACGCGAGTTTAAAATCATTGATCCACTGTTTCATTACTATGCACTTCTCTCCAAGCTTCTAGTAAACCTTTGGTTACATTTATAACTTCATTAATTCTTTCTTCGTTATTTTCTAAATTTGCCAAAGATAAAAGTTGAATTTCTCTTGTATAAAGCCCACTTAAATAATGCGCCACATCTCCACCTTTTTCATAATCTAAAGTATTAATAAGCTCTATAAAAATAGCTGTTGTTCTTTTTACAAAGTATACTCTTTGCTCTATATCCTCGTTTCTTATCGCCACTTTAGCCCTTGCACAAAAACGCAAAATTCCCTCATAGAGCATTTCGATAAGTTTTTGCGGAGATTCTATCCCCGCTTGATTTTGAGAATAAGCATTATAAGCTAAACTATTTTGCATCTTTTTTATCCTTAATTATTAGAATTATTTGCTGCATTGATCATATTAGTCACAGTTGTTAATTGCTGATTAAGTTTATTTAAGATGCTCTCATATTGCAACCATTGATTTGCCATTGTATCATACCTTGTATCAATCAAAGTTTGAGTTGATTCTTTGGTTTGGGTTAAAGACTTAGTATCATTTGTTAAACTCTCATCATATTTTGTTAAAGAGCCATCTTTGCCTGTTATACCTTGTAAAGTTGTTTTAAGTTGTGCAAAAACACCCACACCTTCAACTGCCTCAGCAGCAATGCTCGTTTGGCTTAAGCCAAATTGTTTAAGAAATTCGCTATCTCCTTTTATGGCAAAATCAGAACTTCCGTCGGTTTTAAAATTAAGCTTATATCCTTTTTCTCCACCTTTTTCATAAGTTTCAACTTTAACTGTTAAACCTTCAATACCTTTGCTATTGATGTGATTAGCCAAATTTTGAAGCATTTCTTGTTCTGTACTACCTGTTAGTTTAAAAGTGGTTCCATCGGCATTTTTGGATAAATCATAAGTTTCAAAATTTGTAACAATTTGAAATTTTCCAGATTCAAAACTTATGCCTTTACCTTCTTCATCTTTGCCCCCTAAATACTCATCAAGACTGCCATTTTTAATTAAATCACCAGTATAGTTTATATCCTTGTATTGAGTAATGCCTGAAAAAAAGCTTTCAGTTAAATCAGGATTTTCTTTCATCTTGCTTTCAAAAGTGGAAGAGTCAAAATTTAGAGTTCCTGACTCAGTCATACTTAAACCATAGTCTTGTAAAGAAAGCATTACCTTAGCACTTACTTTATTTCCATTAGTATCTTCTACAGTACCATCAACTGATTGGGTTTTAAAAAGCGCAGAAATAATACTTGAGCGTATAGAGTTTACTTCGGTTACGCCTTGTAAAGAACCTTTGGTTCCTGTTTCGCTGTTATAGTCTGTAGCGGCATTAAGATTTAACACTAAATCATTATAGGCATCAACCATATCTTGCATAGCTTTGGTAACAGACTCACTATCTTGCTGAACATCAAAATTAATTTCACCTGTTTTATTTAAAGTCAAAGTAATACCTACACCAAGATCGGTTATAGTATTGCTCGATCTTGTCATCTTTATGCCATCCATGGTAAATTTAGCATCCTGAGCTTTTTGAATATGCAAAGGATTATCTTCGCTATCAATAATGCCAACACCTTTTTTACTTTTAGCAGGATCAAAATCTTCAGCTTTTAAAGCATCTTCATCGAGTTTCCAACCAAGACTTTCAAAAACACTTTTAGCATTTTCATCAACTTTGTATTTACCATTAGAATCTTTTGCACCCGGATAAAAGCTTATAGCACTATCTTCACCTGTCTCCTTACTCGTTAAGGTTAAGCGATAAGGTGCGTCTTTTTCTCCTGTATTTACCATCTTAGCTACAATTTCTCCACCCGTAGCAGTATTAATCTTATCAACTAAATCACTATAGGTTGTATTTTTATCTATAGTAACGCTATATTCTTTTCCATTAGAAAAAAAAGTTAAATTTGTAGGTTCTCTTAAACTTGCATTGATAATTCCTGTATCATTTACCAAACCCTTGCTTTGATAAACATCTTTTTGGGCAAGTTGAGTTACATTGATATTCATGCTTTGCAAAGCAACACCTGAAGTCACACTAAGGCTTGCAGGAGGATTATCAGTGATACTTGCTATAACCTTTCTTTTTGCAAAAGCCGTAGAGTCTCCTAAAGACGATACAGCTGCTTGAAAAGCAGAAAGCTTGGTTTTAAGCTCGGTTAAATCTTTTTGTTTGGTTGTATTTTCTTCGATTTTTTTAGTATAAGGATCAATACGAGCTTTTTGTTCTGCTTCTTTTAACTTGTCTAAGGTTTCTTGAGTTAAAACCCCAGAACCAAATCCTAAACTAGATAAACTACCAAATGCCATTTTTAACTCTCCTTATCAAATATCATTCCTATCACATCTCTAAAATACTCAGCTAATCTCATAGCTTCTTCGCTAGGAATTTTACGAATTTCCCTTCCAGTACTTTTTTCAGTCACGCTAATATACATAGAATTAATTTTATCACTATAACCAAAACGAACATTAGTATCTAAAGAATCCATTTGTTCATTTAACTTTTTTGTAATATCAGCTAACTTTTCATTCACACCTTGCTGTTGTCCATCATCGCCTCCTTGGCTTTGACTTCTATCGGTTTGAATGTTTGAACTAGCCTGTGTCTCGCTTGTTCTTTGGCTAATGTTTGCCAAAGCTGTATCCATTTGCCCATTTGCCTTCGATATTTCCATTTTAAAATCCTTTTTAAAATTTCTTATTTGCTTATTGCTAGTTACAAGCTTATATCGACAAATTTATAAAATTATGAACACCCTATAAAGAAAAATTTATTTTTCAATATAAAAAACAGTAAGCAAAAACTGTGCCAAAATTTTAAAAATATCTCAACTATCTTAAAAAATTTCAAATTTATTAAAAAGATCTGGATTATTTTCTAAGATATTACGCAAGATTAAATCTTCTATCACGCTTTTAGTGCAATCTGTTTGCTTAGGCCAAGTTCTTAAATAGCCCTCAGCTTCACCCTTAGCACTTGCATCCACTCCAAGTCTTTCTTCTTTGATAAAAATATCTCTTTTAGCATCAATATTATTTACCACACGCCAAACAAGCATATAAGGGTTTTCAAGCTTATTTTCGGTATCCAAAAATACTAAAATCCTAAAATGTTTTTTAAATTCTAAAAGTTTATTAAAACTTTGTTCGATTTTTTCTTTTTTATCAAGCAAAATGCAAACTATAGGACTTTTGCTTTCTTTATAAAATTGCTTTAAATTTAAAAGCTCTACCTTGGTTTTAAAAAGTTCTAACAATTTTTCATCTTCTAAAATTTCAAGCTCTTCTACTTGCGTTTCCTTACAAGCATCAAGTCCTGCTTTACCCCCAAAACAAGCATTAGGCGAAGCATGATCTAATTGATCGCAAATTCCTTCTGAAATTAAAATTTTCTTTGTATCAAAACGATTTAAGATATAAGGAATTAAAGCATCATAATCTTTCAAAGAAGGTGCATTTTTATCTACAAAAATCGCATGTTTAACAAAACTCATTTGCCCTACTCCCCAAAATGCATGCATAATTTGTTGCGCATGAGCGGGATATTTTGCATCGATTTTTGCTAAGATAAGATTATGAAAAACTCCATTTTCAGGCATATTATAATCAATTAAATCAGGTACTGAAGTTTGAAGCAAGGGTAAAAAAATTCTTTCGGTACCAAGTCCCATAATCTTATCTTCTAAAGGAGGCTTTCCTACAACCGTTGCTTGATAGATCGCATCTTTTTTAGTATAAATTTTTTCTACTTTCATCACAGGAAAAAGTTCAGCAGGAGTGTAAAAACCCGTATGATCTCCAAAAGGACCTTCGATTTTAAACTCTTCTAAATCCACATAACCTTCAATAACTACATCGCTATCATAAGGTACAAAAATACCATTTTCACAAGGGGTAAGTTTTGCAGGAGTTTTTTTAATAAAACCATAAAGCAAAAGTTCAAAAATTCCCTTAGGTAAAGGTGCTTGAGAACACCAAATATAAAGTGGATCTCCACCTATAGCTATACTTACAGGCATTTTTTTAAAACCAGCATTTTTGTATTCGTGATAAAAATTTGCCCCATCTTTATGAATTTGCCAATGCATTAAAAGTTCATTTTTATCACTCATTTGCAAACGATACATTCCAAGATTATTTTGAGTTTTATCTAAATTTTGCGTATAAACTTGCCCCATGGTGATAAATTTACCCGCATCATCTTCCCAAGTTCTAAGCACTGGAAGTTCTTCAAGAGAGTTTAAAATTTCATAATCATACAAGGCTTTATTTTTTTTCAGTCTTTTAGGAGGAACATTTTTAAAACTTAACAAATTCATAAAAAAATCCATTTTTGCTTTAAAACTCGTAGGAATATGAAGCTTGGTGAGTTTTGAAATTTCTTCAGCCACCTCTTCATAATCACGCCCAAAAGCTAAATTTAAAGCCTTTTCATTGCAAAAAGTATTCATCAAAACAGGAAATTTATATTGTTTATTTAATTTTTTATCTATAGGATTTTTAAACAATAAAGCCTTACCTTTTTCTCCTTTTTTAGCTTCTATATAGGCTAAATGAGCGATTTCAAGATCTACATCTACAGGCTCTTCAATTACCCTTAAAAGATCATTTTCTTTTAAAATTTGAATAAATTCTTTCATAGCATGCTCTCAGCTTTTTTTAAAAGTTCTTTAGCACCTTTAGCAATAAACTCCTTAGCCAAACTCTCTCCAAAACCTTTAAAATCATCTTTTTTAATCATTCTTTTATCTTTTAAAATTTCTCTTCCATCGGGTAGTCCAAGCACTGCACGCACACAAATTTCATTTCCTAAAAGCTCTGCGTTAATACCTATAGGAACTTGACAACCCCCTTCTAAAGTAGCAATAAATTCTCTTTCAATGCTTGTTTCAATCAAAGCATTTTCATCATTTAAACATTTTAAAAGTTCTAAAATTTTTTCATCATTTATACTTTCTATACCTAAAGCTCCTTGAGAGGCTGCAGGGATTAGTTCATCCTTGCTAAATTCATAAACAAAATTCACTTGCTTATCTAAGTTTAAGCGTTTAATTCCCGCCATTGCCAAAATAATCGCATCAAAATCATTATTTTTTAATTTCTCTATACGAGAATTAACATTACCACGCAAAGAAATAATCTCTAAATCAGGTCTTAACAATAAAAGCTGCATTTTACGTCTAAGACTAGTAGTGCCTATTTTTGCACCTTTTGGCAAAGAAAGAAAATCTTTATAATTTTGACTTAGCATGGCATCATTACTTTGCTCTCTTTTACTTACCGCTGCCAAAACTAAACCTTGAGGAAAAAAACTAGGCACATCTTTTAAACTATGCACCGCCAAATGTGCTTCTTTTCTTAGCATACTTTCTTCAAGTTCTTTTGTAAAAAGTCCTTTGCCGCCAATTTTTGCCAAAGGAGAATCTAGCAAAACATCACCTTTTGTTTTAAAACCTTCTAAAAGCACTTCAATTTGATGTGTATTTTTTAAAATTTGGGCTACATGTTCACTTTGCCAAAGAGCTAATTGACTTTTTCTTGTTGCGATAATAAGCTTCATTTTCTATCCTCTATAATTTCAACATCAATGATTTCTTCATTAGAATTTTGATACTCTTGCTTAGTGTATTGATATTTTGATTTAGTCATTATTTTCAAAGCAATACCAAAGAAAAATACAAAAATTCCAAAAACACTTGTAATAATCCCTGGAACAACAAGTAAAAACCCTGCGATAACAAAAGAAAATTGTGTTAACATACCCTTTAAGCCACCCATTTGAAATTCAAGCATATTTTTCCAAAAAATTCCCAATAAAACCGCACCAAAAATCATACTCAAAAGTATGAAAAACAAAAAATTACCAAAACCAAAAAACACTATAAAAAATATACTTGCAATAATTTCAAGTACAAATAAAGGGCTTAAACTTAATTTATAATTCATAACACTTTCTTTTTAAGAATTTCCATAAGTTCATCAGTTTTTATAAGTTCCTTTACTAAACCTTCTCTTTGGATAAACTCTATTTCATTATTTTCTAATCCTTTACCAATAACTAACGCATAAGGAAAACCCATAAGTTCAAAATCATTCATTTTGACCCCAAAACGCTCATTTCTATCATCAAGCAATACTTCTAATCCAAGATTGGTTAAATCCTCATAAAGCTTATTAGCAAATTCTAAAGCCTTTTCATCTTTGAGATTTGAAACAATAATTTCAAGCACAAAAGGAGCTAAAGTTTTATTCCAAATACATCCTTTTTCATCATGACTTGCTTCAATAGCTACAGCCAACAAGCGTGAAACACCTATGCCGTAACATCCCATATAAAAAGGCTGACTTTTGCCATTTTCATCTAAAAAATTTGCATTCATCGCTTTGGAATATTTTTGCCCTAGTTTAAAAACATGCCCTACTTCTATACCTTTGCTTTGTTTTAATTTTGCTCCACATTTAGCACAGCAATCCCCTTCTTTAACTTCAATCAAATCTTTAAAACGATCTTTGTTTAAATTTACAACATCAATACCGATTAAATGATAATCTTTTTCATTTGCACCTATAATCATTTGCTTTTCGTTTTCAAGCTCAAAATCTATATAAAAATCTATATCTTTTAATCCCACAAAACCTATAAAACCGGCTACCAAACCAGCTTTTTCTAATTCTTCTTCGCTCGCATCAACTAGTTCAAGAGCACTACAAGCATTTTGTGCCTTGATTTCTTGCAAATCATCACTTCCTCTTATAAAAAACACAACTAATTTGCTTTCATTTTCGTAAATAGCTTTTTTTACCACTGCTTTAATCGTATAAAAAGCATTGATTTTAAAAAATTGTGCTAAAGAATCTATAGTTTTAATATTTGGAGTGTGAAATTTACTTGCATAATTTGCTTCAGGACGCTCATCTTGACAAGTTTTTTTAGCTCTTTTTGCAGCTTCAACATTAGCCGCATAATCACAATTTTCACAAATTAAAATATCATCTTCCCCATTTTTTGCTAAAACCATAAATTCCTTAGAACCACTTCCACCAATAGCCCCACTATCAGCTTCAACTGCTCTAAAATCAAGCCCCATTCTTTGTAAAATTTGAGAATAAGTTTTATACATAAGCTCAAACTCACGCCCTAAATCTTCTTCATTAGCATGAAAACTGTATCCATCTTTCATTAAAAATTCACGACATCTTAAAAGCCCAAATCTAGGTCTTGCTTCATCACGAAATTTAAGTCCAATTTGATATAAATGCAAAGGAAGTTGTTTATAGCTTGTGATTTTGTTTTTTACCAAAGAAAGCATAGCTTCTTCATGTGTTGGACCTAAAACAAATTCATTTTCTTTTCTGTCTTTAAAACGCAAAAGCTCTTTTCCAAAAACATTATAACGCCCACTTTCTTGCCACAAACTTGCAGGAGTGATAAAACTAAGATTTACTTCTTGTGCTCCAGCCTTATCCATTTCTTCTTTAACTATATTTTTAATCTTGTCTAAAACTCTTTTTCCCAAAGGCAAGAAATTATAAAGTCCGCTACCAATTTGTTCTACAAAACCTGCACGCGTTAAAAAAATATGACTAGGTAAACTCGCATCTTTTGGCGCTTCTTTTAAGCTTGGTGCATAAAATTTAGTAAATCTCATCATTATTCTCCATATCAAATTCACATTTATATTGATTTAAACCTTCAAGATTATTTTGCAAATCAAAAACATAACGCATAGCTTTAATCACTGTATCGCTTTGCATTTTACCTTGTAAATGCTTCAAATTTACAGTAGGTGTGTGTAAAAAAGCCTTAAAAACTTGATGAATCAACTTTCTAGCCTCTTCTTTGTCGGATTTTTTCAAGTATCCTTTTTTTAACGCAATTTCAAGTTGTTTATCTGCATATTCTTTAGCTTGCAAGCGTATAGCTTTGATAATAGGCATCAAAGCCAAATCGTTTAAATACCTAAAAAATTCACTTGTTTCACGGCCTATTATCCCATAAGCCATGCGAGCTTCTTGTTCTCTTAGTGCTAAATTTTTTTGAACTACAATCTCAAGATCATCTACAGCAAAAACAGATATATTTTCATTTTCATTAATATCAATATCCCTTGGAACTGCAATATCAAAAAAATACCTTTTGTAAGGAAGTTCTTCTATTAAAGAATTTGTAATAATAGCATTTGGTGCATTAGTAGCTGAGAAAAAAAACTCATATTGATTTAAATATTTTTTTAAATTTTCTAAACTATCATATTCGCTTAAAACACCAAGTCTCTCACACAAATCTTTAGCTTTTTGCAAGTCACGATTTAAAATAATCACTTTAGCACCAGCAGCAATTAAATGTTTTGCCGCAAGTTCTCCCATCTCTCCAGCTCCAATAACAACAGCTTTTTTTTGCGTTAAATCTGCAAGTTCTTTTGCTTTTGCTACGGCAACGCTAGCTACAGAAATAGGATTTTTAGAAATTTGAGTTTCATTGCGTACCTTAGCAGCACATTTAAAAGCACTATGTACCGCTCTTGAAAGATGTACTCCGCAAAAATTATTTTTTACAGCAAAAGCAAAGGCATCTTTTAATTGCCCCGCTATCTGAGTTTCTCCAACCACCAAACTATCCAAAGAACTTGCTACGGAAAAAAGATGGTGGATTGCTCCACTATCTTCAAAAATATCAGCTTTTTCAAGTAAAATATCTTTATCCACATCACAAAGCAAAGCCAAAGATTTAACAATAAACTCCGCACAGGCCATTTTTACAAAAGCAACAATTTCAACACGATTGCAAGTGCTTATAACCAAACATTCTTCAATATTTTCATGAGTACTAATGACTTTTAAAAACTCACTTTTTTTAGCTTCATTGGAAAAGCTTAACTTTTCTCTTAAGGTAATATCTGTATTTTTATGAGTAAAAGATATACAATAATACATTAAAATTCCCTATCTATCATAGCTTTAATAATATCATTAAGCTTGTTATTATCATATTTTTCAATCGCTTTACTAGCCTTTTTTGCATAAGTTTTAGCTTTCAAAATAGCTTTTTCCAAAGCTTTTTGTTCTTCAAATTTAGTTTTTAACCATTCTTTTTCATTTTCATTTAAATCTTTTTTAAATAAAGTCTGCAAATATGTCCTATCTTGTTCTTGCAAATTTTCATAAAGATAAATATAGGGTAAGGTAGTTTTACCCTCTTTAAAATCATTCATAGCAGGTTTTCCAAGAATTTTTTCATCGCTCTTAATATCTAAAATATCATCAATCATCTGAAAAGCGAGTCCTAAATTTTTACCATATTCTGCAAAATCTTTTTCATATAATCCAGCCAAAATAGCTCCGCATCTCGCACTTGCTTCGATCAAAACAGCTGTTTTATTATAAATCATTTTCAAATAAGCTTCTTTATTGATATTAAATTTCTCTCCCAAATCAACATCCATAAGTTCGCCTATAGCAAGCTTTACAACAGCATCTGAAATAATACTTGCAAATCTAGCATCCATTTTGCTTAATTCATAAAAGGCTTTGGAATACAAAATATCGCCCAACATAAGAGCATTTTTTGTACCAAATTCAGCATTAACAGATCTTGCTCCACGTCTTAACTCACTCTCATCAATAATATCATCATGTAACAAACTAGCAAGATGTATCAATTCTATAGCTGCGCAAATTTTAAAAGCAATCTCACTCTCATCTGCGATAGCTAATAATAATTTAGAACGTAATTTTTTTCCTGATTTTACATTTGAAAGCATATTTAAAATAGGTTCATAGCCAAGCTCTTGTAAAAACTGTTTTATTAATTCATCTATTTTTTGCACTATCTTTTCCTTGTTAATTACTATTATTATTTTCTTTGCTTGTTAATGGTTTTACCTGAGGTTCGTTAAAATTAATCATAGGAACAACCTGATTATTTTGCGGTGGATTTTGTAAAGCTTTTTTTCTTGGATCTAAAAATTCTACCATTAAGCGAGATTCCTTATCTTCTATATAAACCGTAAAAGTTGCCAAACCTTTATTATAAGCACTAAATTCTAAAATCAGTCTTGCTCTATCAATATGTGGATTAGTATAATCAGGTATTAAAGTTTGAGTTACCCAATCAAAATTTCTTCTTAAACTCATCACAAATTGACGCGGATATTTGCGAAATTTCGAATGTACGATGATATTAGTATTATCAAACAAAGTCCAATAAAAATCAAAATTTTGCACCTTATCTTCATAGCCTATTTCTTTAATCTGCACACTAGCTCTCTCATCTTTTTTAAGTATAAATTTATAAGTATAATCAAAAGTTGGTTCAGATGCTAAAACATTGCTAAAAATAAAAAAAATACAAATTAAACAAGGGCTTATTTTAAACAATTTTAGCCTTCGTGTCCTAAAATTTTTGCGCCTAATTCTATATAAATATCATTTTGCCTTTCTTCTATAAAATCACCATTTTCTAATATGAAATTTTTTACATCCATTTCTGTTAAACCTTGTTTTTCTAAAAGTTCTACCATGGCAATATGATCAGCAAAAAATTCCTCAAAAACTTTTTCTAAGGCTCCTAAATTTCCATTTTGTATAATTTCTATAAATTTTTCTTTTGGAGTTTTATTAAACATTTCATCAAAAAAATCCATTAATTTTCCTTGAAAATATAAGTTTTTGATTATAAAATTTTAATCGTTAAAAGTAGCTAAATTAAAATAATTAAAATTTAAATTTTATTTGCAATATGTAAAATTTTAGAAGTTAAATTCCGCATGGTGCGGAATTTATTATGAATGTGGTTTTGCTTGAGTGGCGTATTTTACACCCAAATCAAAAGCTTTAGCATTTGCATCACGAGTTTTTGCAGGAACCATATGAAGCATAGTTTCCTTTAAAACATCTAAATCTATACATTTGCTCATATAAGCAGCAATTGCAAGTGCTACAACTGATTGAGTAGCCACATTTCCTACCTCATCTTTAGCTATGGTAATAATAGGAATTTCAAAAATTTGCCATTTTTTATAATCTTCACTTTCAGGATGCACCAAATTTGGCTCTACAACTATGATGCCTCCTTCTTTTACACCGCCACGAAAACCTTTATAGCCCTTATCTGCAGTCGAAAGCATAAAGTCTATCTCCCCTTCTACAGCATAAGGAAATAAAATTTCTTTATCATCAATGATAATATCCACTTTAGTAGGACCGCCACGTACTTGTGAAGTATAAGTTGAAGCCTTAAAAGCTTGACGGCCTTCTTTAATGGCTGCTTCTGCTAAAATTTCTCCTGCAGTGATAACACCTTGTCCGCCTTCACCGCCAAATCTTAATTGATATTTCATTTTAAAGCTCCTAAATCCACCATTCTTTTTTCTTTGGCTGCACGACGTACTTCTTCATAAGCGCGGCAGTATTCTGGCTGAGAATTATCTTCATGTAAAATTCCTGTTGGAAATTTATCTTTTCTTTCTTCAAAATCCATGCTTTCAAATTTAGCTTTATCCACAACGCGATTTTTAATCCAATCAAGCATAGCTACAGCTTCGCCCATTTTGTTTTTTCTACCTAGATTGATATGACAATTTGAAAAAACATCTACAAAACTATAACCCTTATGCGCTAAAGCCTTATAAATTAAATTTTCAAGCTTATTAGCTTCGATCACATTACCCCTTGCCACAAAAGAAGCTCCTGCAGCTTTAGTTAATTCACACGCATCAAAATTTGGATCAATATTTCCAAATTGAGCTGTTACTGTATAAAAACCTTTTGGAGTAGTTGGACTTGTTTGAGAATTCGTAAGTCCATAGATAAAATTATTGATCACAATATGTGTTAAATCGATATTTCTACGACAACCATGTATGGTATGATTTCCACCAATTGCCAAAGTATCCCCATCTCCACTTACTACAATAACATGTTTACTAGGATTGGCTAATTTAATACCTGTTGCATAAGCTATGGCTCTACCATGAGTTGTATGAACTGTATTGCAATTTACATAAGAACTCATTCTACCACTACAACCTATACCCGAAACAAGACAAACATCATCCATATTCCAACCAAGTTTTTCTATTGCACGGATAATACATTTTAAAACAACACCATCGCCACATCCCCAGCACCACTGAGTAGGCATTTTATCTACTCTTAGATATTCATCATAATTAAAAGCCATTTATATACTCTCCTTTACCTTAGCAATAATTTCACTTGGAGTGATAGGACGACCATTTGCACGGTGCAAGCTAATAAAATCGCGACGCGAAGTTACTCTTTCAATCTCTTCAAGATATTGCCCCATATTAAGCTCGCTTACCATTACTTTTTTAAATTTGCTTACAACTTCAGCGATTTTTTTCTCAGCCACTGGATAAAGAGTAATTGGACGGAAAAGTCCCACTTTAATCCCTTGTTCTCTTAATCTTTGTATAGCTTCTTTTGCTGAACGACTCACGCTTCCATAAGCAATGATTAAAAATTCAGCATCATCAAGCATATACTCTTCATAAGAACAAATATCTTCTTGATTGTTTTTAATTTTACCTATGAGTCTTTCCATATTTTTTTTCACTATGACTCCATCTTCAGTTGGAAAACCTATATCTCCATGATGAAGTCCTGTAACATGATAACGATAACCTGTAAAGAAAGGATTTAAAGTTGCAGGCTCATTTTCTCCTGCTGCATAAGGTTTATAATCCTTTTTATCTCCTTCAAATTTTTTACGGTTATAAACTTTAATATCTTTTAAATCAGGTAAAACCGCTTTACCATTCATGTGCCCTACAGTTTCATCCATAAGCAAAAATACTGGAGTCATATATTTTTCAGCTAAATTAAACGCTCTAATGGTTTCTATATAAGCTTCTTCAAGACTTGCAGGAGCAATAGCAATACTTGCAAAATCCCCATGAGTTGGTGCTTTAGCTTGAAACAAATCTCCTTGTGCTACACGAGTTGGAAGACCTGTCGAAGGACCACCTCTCATAACATTTACAATCACAAGTGGAATTTCAGCAATAAATGCAAGTCCTATTTGCTCTGCTTTTAAAGAAATTCCTGGACCGCTACTTGCAGTCATGGATTTTACTCCACTCATTGCCGCACCAATAGCCACGCTAATACCTGAAATTTCATCTTCCATTTGTATAAAAGTTCCATCATTTGCAGGAAGCATATGACTTAGCTCGTGAGCTATCTCACTACTAGGGGTAATAGGATAGCCTCCAAAAAATTTACATCCACAATCAATCGCAGCTTTGGCGATTAAAACATTACCTGTTGCTATAACTTCTCTCATTATTTTTCCTATGTTAATTTTTTGTATTTGTTATTTTTTACGGCTACAGCTCTATCTTTAGCCTCAGCAGTAAGTTTGGCAAATTTAAATTCATCTCTTTTTGCCACCATAATAGCAAAATCAGGGCAATGTGTCTCACACTCGGTACAGCCTATACAGGATTCAGGGTGTACCACCTCTATCATTTGTCCTAAAACCGCATGCACATCATCGCGCATAGCTAAAACCCCAGCGGGGCAATAGCTAACACAAATATTACATGCTTTGCATCTATGCTCATCTACCCAAACAGGGGTATCTTTTGGAGCTGTCATACTCATGTTTTTCCTTTATCAACCTAATATTTTTTGAATTTCTTCACCAATTAAAGCCGGAGAATCCACCACATGAATTCCGTAACTTTTCAAAGCTTCTTTTTTAGCCGCAGCACTTTCATCAGCACTTCCTACTATGGCACCTGCATGCCCCATTCTTTTACCTTTTGGAGCAGTTGCGCCTGCAATGAATGCTACCACAGGTTTGCTAATATTTTCTTTAATAAATTTAGCTGCTTCCACTTCCAAACTACCACCAATTTCACCTATCATTACAATAGCTTTAGTTTCATCATCTTTTTGGAATTCACTTAAAAGTTCTTTATAAGCAAGACCTATGATAGGATCACCACCAATTCCTACTGCAGTAGAAATTCCATAACCACCTTGAACTACCTGATTAGCAGCTTCATAAGTTAAAGTTCCACTTTTTGAAATAAGCCCCACGCAACCTTTTTTAAAAATAAAACCTGGCATAATACCTAATTTGCATTCTTCAGAAGTGATAATACCTGGACAATTTGGTCCAATGATTTTCATACCCTTTTTATTGGCATATTGCTTAGCAAACATCATATCTTTTACAGGCGTATGCTCGGTGATTACAACTGCAAGCTTAATACCCGCATCAGCTGCTTCAATCACGCTATCACCCACAGCAAAAGCAGGTACAAAGATCAAGCTCACATCAGCCTTTGTTGCTTTAACCGCATCTACAACGGTATCAAAAACTGGTTTACCTAAATGAGTTTGTCCGCCTTTATGAGGGGTGACACCTCCAACTATATTTGTACCATAAGCCATGCATTGCTCAGCGTGAAAAGTTGCTTCTTTACCTGTAAAACCTTGAACTATTACTTTTGTATTTTTATTAACCAATATACTCATTTTCTATCCTTATCCTACTAAACTTTTTACAAGCTCTGCACCATTTTTAAGATTGGTTGCTGCTTTGATATTTTTAAGATTTGAATTATCTAAAATTGTCTTTGCTTCTGCTGCGTTAGTGCCATCAAGACGCACTACAATTGGAATATTTACCTCAACATTCTTAGTAGCTTCTAAAATTCCATTTGCTATCCTATCACAACGAACAATACCACCAAAGATATTGATAAATATAACTTTTACATTCTTATCTCTTAAAATGATTTCAAAAGCCTTTGCAACAGTTTCAGGAGAAGCTCCCCCGCCTACATCTAAGAAATTTGCAGGTTTTGCACCACTATAATTAATAATATCCATAGTTGCCATTGCTAGACCCGCACCATTTACCATACAAGCTACATCTCCATCTAATTTCACATAGCTTAAGCCAAATTCAGCCGCTTCTCTTTCAGCAGGATTTTCTTCAGTAATATCTCTAAGTTCAGCAATTTCAGGATGACGATAAAGCGCACTATCATCAAAACTGCATTTTGCATCAAGGGCATAAAAATCCCCTTCTGCAGTTTTAATTAAAGGATTGATTTCAAGCATATTCATATCTTTATCCATGTAAAGCTTATAAAGTTTAGCTATCATAGAAATGAGTTTTTTGCCTTCATCTTTATCAAGTCCTAAAACTCTCGCTACTTCAAGTCCATGAAACATTTTAAAACCAATTTGTGGATCAATGCCTACTTTTGCAATTTTTTCAGGACTTTCTTTGGCTACTTTTTCTATATCCATCCCTCCTTCACTTGAAGCGATAATGGTAATTTGCTCTGCCATTCTATTAAATAAAATAGCCAAATAATACTCTTTTACTATATTAGCGCCACTTTCTATATAAAGTTTTTGCACGAGCTTACCTTCAGGTCCTGTTTGATGAGTTACTAAATTCATTCCTAAAATTTTACTTGCATAATCTTTTACCTCATCTAAATTTTTAGCGATTTTAACACCACCACCAAGACCACGGCCTCCTGCATGAATTTGAGCTTTAACCGCCCAAACACTACCGCCTAATTCTTTAGCATTAGCCACAGCTTCATCTACGCTAAATGCAACTTTTCCCTTTAAGGTAGGGATACCATTATCCGCAAAAATTGCTTTTGCTTGATACTCATGTATGTTCATTTATTCTCCTTTATATTGATATTTGATTAAAGATTTTTCCAATTTGTCTTTTTCTTGTGAACTAAGATCTAATCTCATGATTTCAATCACACCTTCAAGTCCTAATCTTGCCATAACTCCCAAGGCTTTGTTTTGCACTCCAAATTCTCCATGTAAAATCACACTCATGGGTAAAAACTCGCCACTTCTTATGGACTCAAGCATTCTTATGCAAGCACTAGCAGGGGCTAAATAAGCTGAAGTTTTAAGATGTTTGATTACTTTAGCTCCACCTGTTTTAACTTCATTTTCCAAATCATCAAATTCTTCTTCATTTAAAAATTCGCTTATATTTTTATTTTTAACACTTGCGTAAGATTTTACCAAAACCATATCATCATTATGAAAACCAATAAGTCTTGTATCCACGCTTGACATTTTGACATTAAGTTTTTTGGCAAGCTCATACTTAAATCTTGCATTGTCTAAAACTCCCGCCATGGCTATAATTTTCTTTGATGAAAAAATTCCGCTTTCATAAAGAGTATTAAGTAGAAAATCCACAGGATTAGTTAAAATAATAAAAAGCGGATCTTCTGTAAAATCTTTAATTTTTTTAGCGCAATCAAGCATAATGTTTGTATTCAACTGAAGCAATTCTTCTCTACTTTGCCCATCTTTTCTAGCAAAACCTGCACTAAAAAGCACTATATCTGAATTTTTGGTATGAGTATAATCTTTAGTGCAAAGTAAATCTATATTTAAATTTAAAGCAGCTATGCTTTGAGTAAGTTCTAGTTCTTTTGCATAAAGTAAATCCTCATTGATATCTACTAAAACAATTTCATTTGCTATTTCTCTTAAAATCAAAGCATAAGCTACGCTTGAGCCCACATTACCAGCCCCTATAACAGTAATTTTCATCTTTGTCCTATTTTTTCTAAAATAGCGTTAAAAGTTGCACTTGGACGCATGATTTTATTTGCTTTTTCATCATCAAATTTATAATATCCACCCAAATCCACTTTCACACCTTGTGCATCATTAAATTCGGCTCTGATTTTTTCTTCATTAGAAGAAAGCTCTAGGGCAATATCTTTAAAAAAGCTTTGAAGCTCCATATCACTTGCTTGTCTTGCTAAATGATTTGCAAAATACATTGCTAAGTAAAAATGACTTGTTCTATTGTCATCTTCTTTAACTTTTCTTGATGGAGCTTTATTATTTTCAAGCCATTCGCCTATAGCCTCATCAAGACATTCTGCTAAAACCTTAGCTTTATGATTACTACACTTATTTGCATAAAATTCCAAACTTGCTTGCAAAGCCAAAAATTCACCCAAACTATCCCAACGCAGATGATTTTCTTCGACTAATTGTTCTACTTGTTTAGGTGCTGAACCCCCTGCTCCTGTTTCAAACATAGCTCCACCCTTTAACATAGGCACAACAGAAAGCATTTTTGCACTTGTTCCAAGCTCTAAAATAGGAAAAAGATCGGTTAAATAATCCCTTAAAACATTACCCGTGATAGAAATAACATCTTTACCTTCTCGGATTAACTCTAAACTTCTTAAACAAGCTTCTTTTGGAGCTAAAATGGCTATATTTCTACCCTTTTCTTTTAAACGATTTTGTACCAAAGTTATCATGATTTTATTACTAGCTCTTTTGCTATCTAACCAAAAAATAGCTTCGGCTCCACTAAGTTCTGATCTTTCTATACCTAAATCAATCCAATTTAGCACCGCATCAAATTTAGCCTGATTGACTCTATAAATATCACCTTTTCTAACCTTATGCTCTAATAAAACTTTACCGTTAGAAACTATTTTAAAAGTTCCTTCTTCTTTAGCCACAAAGGTTTTATCGTGCGAGCCATATTCTTGAGCCTTTTTAGCCATTAAACCTACATTAGATACACTGCCAAGTTTTGAAGGATTTAAAGTACCATTTTTATGCAAATCTTCAATAACCGCCTCATAAATAGTTGCGTAAGTTTGATCAGGAATTACGGCATTTGTGTCCTTTTCCTTACCTTCCTTATCCCACAATCTTGCGCCATTTTTAAGCATTGCAGGCATAGAAGCATCAACAATAACATCGCTTGGAACATGAAGATTTGTAATACCTTTATCTGAATTTACCATAGAAATATCTGCAGATTTAGCTAAAATTTCATTGTATTTTTGTAAAATTTCATCTTTTTTGCTTGAATTTTCGATCTTACTTAAAAGCTCACTTAAACCATTATTTGGATTAATACCTAATTTTTCAAATTCATCTTGAAATTCGATAAATAATTCTTTAAAAAATACTTTTACCGCATAGCCAAAAAGTATAGGATCACTTACTTTCATCATTGTAGCTTTTAAATGCAAAGAAAAAAGCACATCATCATCTTTGCTTGCTTTAATTTCTTTTGCATAAAATTCCTGAAGTTTTTGCACATCCATAAAAGTAGCGTCTAAAATTTCATTTTTTTCAAGTTTTAAGCCCTCTTTTAAAATTTCATTTTTACCATCAACGCTTGTAAATTCTATATTAGCCACACAATCTTGATCGATTAAAACCGCTTTTTCATTAGAGAAAAAATCCCCTTCTTTCATGCAAGAAACACGAGTTTTTGAGTTTGGATTAAACTCAACCACACGATAAGGATTGTTTTTTGCATAGTCTTTTACCGCTTTTGTTGAACGACGATCTGAATTTCCTTGTCTTAATACAGGATTAACCGCTGAACCTAAAACTTTTTGATATTTTGTTTTAATTTGCAATTCTTCATCATTTTTTGGCTCATCTGGGTAATTTGGTAACATGTAACCCTTATCTTGCAATTCTTTAATCGCCGCCTTAAGCTGAGGAATAGAAGCTGAAATATTTGGGGTTTTAATAAGATTTGCATCCGATCTTTTGACAAGCTCGCCTAAAAGCTCTAAAGCATCTTCACATCTTTGCTCCTCTTTTAAATACTCACTAAAAGTAGCTAAAATCCTTCCAGACAAAGAAATATCCGAGGTTTTTACTCCTATATGTGCCCTACTTAAAAAAGCTTTCACTATAGGCAAAAACGAATAAGTCGCAAGAGCTGGAGACTCATCTGTTAAGGTATAAGTAATTTGCATTTTTAGTCCTTTAAAATACTTATTTTATTTTCATTTTTAAGTATATTACAAATAAAAAAAAATGCAAGAGTAAGTTTAAAGTTTGTTTTAGTTTTCAAACAAACTTTAAATATTTTTAATTAAGTAAATTAGCAGGAAGTTGTATGATATTTTTAATAAGATTAAAAGGGGTTTTTAGGGTATCTGTTAAAATTTCGGTATGAAATTTAGGGTCATCTATACTTCCATCTATTTTTAAGTTTGTGCTAATTTCCTGATTTTTGCCTAAAATTACATAATTTAAAATTGGAACCTTGGATATAGCTTCTGAAGCTGATTTTAAAGTTTTAAGCTCTAAACTAAAATCCACTGTATTTAATCTTAAATTTGCCGATCCTAAACCATATATATCTACACTATCGCCATTTAAATTAATAGCCGAAACACTTAAAAGATCTTTTTTTCTATTAAAAATAATCTTTCCATCATGTAAGCTTAAACCTTTTTGATTAAAAGTTGGAGATTTAAACATCAATAAACTTGGTACAGTATCGATAAAGGAAATAAGCTGATTTACACCTTTTAAATCCTTCACATAAGTATTTTTAAAATCGATCTGCCCATCAAAATACTCCAATCCACTTCCTTTTATGCTTAAGTTAAACACTCCATCTTGAACAGCTTGTTTTTGTAAAAACTCATTTAAATAATTATCATCAATATTGCTAACGTTTAAATTTAAATCATTAGAAGAATAATAAAGATCAAATTTTGCATTTCCTCTAGAACCTTTAAGATCCAAAGCATTGCCTTTTAAATCAGCCTCTACCCTATCAAAAGCCAAAGTTTTATTAGAATCTGGCAAAATTAAAGCTACATTTGCTCCACCAAAACTAATATTTTGGGTATTAGTAGAAATATCAAATGTTGAATTTGAAGAGTTGGAATCTTTTCTATAAATATAACTTAAATTTTTCAAATGAATTTCTTTATTATCAGAACTTATTTTAGCACTTGCTGTATCACTTTGAGTATGAATTTCCATAATGCCCTTATTTTTTACAATATCAAAGCTATCATTTTCATAAGGAGTTTGACCGTTGATAAGTAAATTATTTTTAAAATAAGCATCATTAACGCTTGCATTAAAATCTTCGAAATTTAAAGTTTTATAATAAACATTTTTAGCATCGATAAACCCAAACTTTTTAAGCAATGGAGAAAATGAAAATAAAATCTTAGGATTACTAAGATTAGCCTCAAGTCCATCTTTAAAATTTAAAATCAAATTCCACTGAGGAATGCTAATGTTAACATTTTGCGAATAATCTAATTTTACTTCTACATTTTGATTTTTTAAATCTAAAAGCTCCCCATTGTCAAAATAAAGCCTTGAAATCTGAGTATTGAAATTTCCTTGCTGTTTTTGCAAGTCAAATTTAGCATTAAAATCAGCTTTTAAAAAGCCATTTTCAACACTAGCATTTTCTATATTTAAATTATTTTGATTTAATTTGACAAATGCTTTTGTAATATTAAAATCAGTCAAAGAAATACTAGCATTCTCTAAAGCTAAAATACCACTATAAGAAATTTCACCCTTATCATGAAAATCAATTTTAAGCTCTAAATCACTTTTAATTTTTCCGCTTTTTTGATAAAAAGGTAATGAAAAATGATAATCTTCTAAAGCTTTAGCAAGTTTTTCATCAAATTTTAGATTATTAGACTTAATGCGCAAATAAATCCCAGCTTTTTTTTCATCAAATAAATCATATAGATAAACCTTACTAGAACTTAAATCAGCACCATTATAGAAAGCTTTATTAAAGACAAAATCAAGCTTTTGTTTGTTTAAATTTAAATCGAGTTTTGGAATTTCAATAGCATTCATTTTATCATCCAAACGAACTTTGACATTATTAACATAACCTGATGCGCTAATATTGTCTAAATAATAATTATTTTTAGTAAAATCTATAAAGCCCTGCAAATAATCTAAATGATAAAATTCTCCCTTAGCCCTATATGCCATCCAAAGATTTAAACTCTGTGGAAGTTCTATTCTTTTATTAACTCTTTTAAAAATTTCCGTAATATTTCTAATATTTAAATCTTCTATTTTATAAGCTAAATTTTTATCTTTGTAAGAGATACTTGCGTTAAAGTCAAGCAATTCTCCGGTTGCTCTACCTTGAAAATAATAAAACTCGCTCTTAGTATTGATACTTAAATTTCCATCAATATTTAAATCATAATCTTTTAATAAAAGTTTTTTAATACCAGCTATAAGTTCTTTATTTTGACGCTGTAATGTTAATTTTAAAAACAATAAATCATTATCTATAAAAAATTCATTATCTTTAAATAAAATACGCACATGATTATCTTTTATATTTAAATTTTGTATATCAATCTCTTCAACAAAAGTATATAGATATTTTAAATTTTTTGTTATTTTTAAAATCTCTGTTGAAGCATTATCAGAAGAGTGAGTTTGTGATGAAATTTCGGAATTTTGAGTCTCATTTATAGTGATATTTTTTGCTCGTACAATTAATTTTTTATCTAATTTAATATATAATTGTTCTAATTTTAAAAAATCAAATTGGATACTAGAGATGACAATCCCATTTTTAAGCACTATAAACAAAGCTAATATAAGCACAACAAAAAATACAACAATATATAAAATTTTCTTTTTCATACGCAACTTCTTTTTGATATTTATTTTGGGGATTTTTTATTATCTAACTCAGCCTTTAAAAAGCAATTCTGTGGTATTTATTCCCCAAGGTTCAATTTCTCAAATTATAACATATTTAAAGCAAAATAAATATCAGATGAGTAGTATTGATAAATATATTTTATTTTTTTTAGGACACCCTCAATCAGGCTGGATCAACATAGGTACAAAAGATTTAAATAGAGCTGAATTTCTACATAAACTCACTATTGCTAAAGCAGCACTTCAAACCATTACTCTTATCCCAGGGGAAACAAGTGTAATCTTTTTAGAACAAGCAGCCAAACAACTTGGACTTGATAAAGATATACTTTTAAAAGAATTTCAAGCTCAAGCTCCTTATGATGAAGGAGTTTTTTTACCAGAAACTTATAAAATCCCAAAAGGTATTACAGAAAATCTACTCATTCAAATGCTTTTAAACCATGCTGAAATTTCCAATAAAAAAACTTCTGAGAAAATTTTTGGTGATTATAATCCAAAAAAATGGCACCAATATATCATCATCGCTTCTGTAATACAAAAAGAAGCTGCTAATGACAATGAAATGCCTATAGTTGCAAGCGTAATTTATAATCGACTTAAAAAAGGTATGAAGCTTCAAATGGATGGAACTTTAAATTATGGAATTTACTCCCATGTAAAAGTTACCCCACAAAGAATAAGACAAGATAATAGCTCTTATAATACCTATAAATTTACAGGATTGCCTAAAGAAGCGGTTTGTAATGTTTCTTTAGCTGCTATTCGCGCAGCTATTTTTCCTTTAAAGACAGATTATTTATATTTTGTGCGTGATAAAAATACTGGAGTTCATATTTTTAGCACAAATATAGATGATCACAATAAAGCCATAAATTTACAAAAAGGAAAATAATTTTGATATTTTTATACAAAATAGTTAAATTGGAACAGTATTTGCTTGTTAATATTAAAAATTATAAAAAGGATAAAAAATGATTAACCCATTTAAATCAAAAGAACTAGTCACTGGTGCTTTAGCGGGTAGAAATCTAAGAAATCAACTTATCAATGCCAATCTTGCAAATGTTGATACTCCTTTTTATAAAGCAAGAGATATTGAATTTGAAACAGCTTTGGTAAATCGTGCAAATGAAATTTTTAAAAAAAATGATAATAAAGAATTGCAATTAGCTGTAACTGAAGAAGGACATCAAAAACCTTGGAAATTTCCAGATCCTAGTAAATCTACTATTTACTTAAGAGACGGACATTTAGCAAGAAATGATGCAAATACTGTTGATCTAGATGTGGAAACCACAGAAATGAGTAAAAATACAGTTATGATAACAGCTCTTGATGGAGTTTTAAGAAGACAAAGCAATATCTTTAGTTCTATACTTGATGCAAGCTCTAAATTAAGTTAAAGGTAAATTATGGCATACTTAAGTGATTTTGATATTAGTGGTTATGGTTTAAGTGCTCAACGTTTTAGAATGAATGTTATTAGCTCTAATATAGCTAATGCAAACACTACAAGAACAGCTGAGGGTGGGCCTTATAGAAGACGCGAAGTGATCTTTAAAGCAACAGATTTTGATAAGCTTTTAAATGAGCAAATTAACAAAAATAATAATTTTTTAAAATATGAAAATCCTTTAAATGATCCAAGTTCACCAGAACAAGCTAAACCTGCTATTCAAAGTGTTGTAGTGGATAAAGTGGTTAGAGATGATAAAGATTTTCGCATGAAGTATGATCCAAGCCATCCTGATGCAAATGCTGAAGGTTATGTAGCGTATCCAAATGTAAATCCTGTTATTGAAATGGCAGATTTGATTGAAGCTACAAGAGCTTATCAAGCCAATGTAAGTGCTTTTACAAGTGCAAAAACTATAGCTCAAAGTGCGATTGATTTATTAAGAGGATAATAAAAAATGAACAATATTAATGATTTAAGATTAAATAATAATATTTCAAATACCAACAAAAGTCAAAATTCCACAGGAATTGGTGATGAATTTGCCAAGATGCTTAAAAATGAAATCGATGATTTAAATAAAACACAAGAAAGTGGAGAAGCTGCAATGACAGACATTGCCACAGGACAAGTAAAAGATTTACATCAAGCAGCTATAGCTATCACTAAAGCTGAAAGCAGTATGAAATTTATGCTAGAAGTAAGAAATAAAGCGATCAGTGCTTATAAAGAAATCACAAGAACTCAAATTTAAACCCTAATGCAAGAATATAAAAAAAATAGGGTTTCAAAAGTTGCCTTTGCCTACTGCATGGCACTTTTGTTTATGATTATTTTTATCAGCTCTACTTTTTTTCTTACATCAAAACGTCATATACCTAACACTGAAAAAGATCAATACGCTCTTGCTCTAAGAGGATCGATTATAACTAAAGATAATTTTACTATCACAAGTTCTAAACAAATTTATCGCGCTGAAATTGATCTTAGAAGTGTCAACAAAGATAAATTTGATCTATTTTTAAAGCTTTTTCAAATTTATAGTGGGATAAGTAACGATCAAATAGCAGATATTAAAAAAAGAATGCAAAATCAAAAAAAACGCTCTTATAATTTTGTTCTTTTACAAAACTTAGATTCCAAGCAAGCAAGCTACCTTAAAGACCTTGCTAAAAAACTTTATATACAAGGCTTTTTCAAAGCTTTTACAAATAATTCTGGAAGAGTTGAAACAAGAGGATTAAATATCATCGAACATGAAGAAGATAGAATTTACATGTCAAAAGATTCTTTTACTCCTATTATCGGTTATACTAAAATGATATTAGATCCAGAAAGTGGAATTTTAAAAAATATAGGAGTTAAAGGTTTAGAAAAATACTACAATGAATGTCTAAGTCCTGTTCAAAATGAAAAAATTCAAGGACTTAAAGATATAGGTGGAAATATTATTTTAAATCTAAATTCACTACAACAAAAAAAGATCAATGGTTGTGATTTATATTTAAATCTTTCTTTGAAACTACAAAAAAGCATAGAAAAAGCCATAGATCAAAGAAATGAGGATTTAAAAGCCAATGAAATCATCGTTGGGGTAATGGAAAGCAAAACAGGAAGAATTTTAGCTTTAGCAAGCTCAAGGCGCTATGACCCGCAAAATCGTGGAAAAGATCTATCAGTTCTTAATGCAAGCGCTATAGAATACGGCTATGAAGCAGGTTCTGTTATCAAACCTTTTATCTTTACAACAGCCTTAAGACTTGGTAAAATAAAAATGGATGAAGTAATTAATACTTATGGCGGTTCTTATAAGCTAGGACGTTTCACCATCAAAGACGATCACAAAATGGACAAAATGACTATGGAGGAAGTTATAAGATATTCTTCAAATATAGGCATGATACAAATTGCTAAAAGACTTAACAATATAGAAATCGTATCAGGACTTAAAATATTTAAATTTGGCGAAAAAAGTGGTATTGACCTACCCTATGAACAAAAAGGAGAAATTCCAAATCCTAAGCGCTTAAGAGATATAGAAAAATCTGTTTTAAGTTATGGTTATGGACTTAAAACAACCTTTATACAACTCCTTGCAGCTTATAATGTTTTCAACAATGATGGGTTTTATATCACACCGCGTTTAGCTGAAAAATTCTATCAAAATGGACGCTTTACAAATCTTGATAATGATGTAAAAAAAGAAAAAATTCTTTCTAGTGAAGCTGCTAAAACGATGCAAAATGTTCTTATAAATGTTATAGAAAAAGGAACAGGAAAAAAGGCAATTACACAAGGTATTATTGCAGGAGGTAAAACAGGAACGGCAAGAATAGCCGAAAGACAAGGTTACACCTCAAATCGCTACAATGCATCCTTTTTTGGTTTTGCAAATGATTTAAATCACGCCTATACCATAGGAGTTCTCGTAAGACATCCTACTAAACCTTATAGTTATTATGCTGCACAAAGCGCTTTGCCTATGTTTAAAGATGTTGTTGATATTTTAATCAATGAAGAATTTCTAACGCCTATACAAGACAATAACCAAACTAGCACAAACAACTAGTTTGATATATCTTTAGAAAATATCACCTCAACAGCACCTATAAGTTCTTCAGCAATCTTAGCAGCAAAAGTTGTATCATTAAGTATTGAAATTCCTTCAGCTGTTGTGATTTTTCTTACTGAAATAAGATGTTCAACATTGCTCAAGGTTAAAGTATCGATTTCTTTTAAAATTTCTTTTCCTTTTTGAAGATTTTTAATAATCAAATAAAGCTTTTCACGATCTTCAACCACTCTAAGCTCTTCGATACTTCTTAAAAGCTCTCCTAAATTCGATCTAATTTTATTATACTCTAAAGCCAAAAATTCATTAGAAGAACTAGAATATTTCTTAATATTTGCTTGGATAATTTTTAAATTTTTAGTTGTTTCGGCTAAATTTTTAGCTGCCATCTTAAAGGTAAAAATTTTATGATTCTTTGTTTCATCGTTAATATAAACTTGTGCTTTAGTTGAAAAATCAATAATAGCTTCAAAAAGAACCTTTATCCTAGTTTGATACAAATAGTCCAAATCCACATTTTTACTAAACCACCTTTTATTTTCTAAAATTTCTTTAAAACTTTTATCACTTTGTATATCTTTACGACTAAAACCTATAGCATGAGCAACAATTGCATAGGTATTGTTATAAAGATGCTCGCTTTCTTTCCTTAAAGCTTCGATGGCTGTGTCACTAAACTTAACCAAACTACTATCAAGATATAAAGGTTTGTCTTTATTCTTATCTTTAGGAGCTTTTACCAACTTATTTAAAAAAAGAACAATTTGAGGAGTAAAGAATGAAAAAAACACAACACCAATTAAATTGAACAAAGTGTGAAATAATGCTACTTTCAAAGCTATATCTTCTATGTTTAATGCAATGGATAAAAAATTAAGAAAATGTATAAAATAAGGAAAAATAAGCACTATTAAAAAAGCTATACCAAAATTAAAAATACAATTTGCAAACGCTAATTTCTTTCCTTCAATATTGGTACTTAAAGAAGCTAAAACAGCCGTTACAACCCCTCCAACACTAGTACCTAAAGTTGCTGCTAAGGAATTTTCCAAACTGATTTGTCCAGCAAGTAAAGCAGCAACAATAATAGCCATTGTAGCTGTGCTTGATTGTATAACTCCTGTAAGCAAAGCACCTAATCCTAAAAAAACAAAAACTCCTTTAAAACCAGCAAAATCAAAGCGAGAAAGATCAATTATATGTTTAAAATTTTCAAAACCACTTTTAATATAATCCACACCCAAAAAGAAAAATCCTATACCAATAAAAATATTACCCAAACCCTTTAAAACACTATCTTTTTGAAAGAAAAATAATACTCCAATAATCAAAAGTGGGATAGCTAACATTGAAATTTTAATATTTGTCAAACCAACAATCAGCCAAGAACTTGCCGTATTTCCTAAATTTGCTCCAAAAATAATCCCTATGCCCGCACCTAAAGAAATAAGCCCTGCACTCAAAAAAGAAATCGTAATAATAGAAACTAAAGTTGAAGATTGCATAATTAAAGTACTTAAAGTACCAAAAAGTATACTTTTTATCTTTGTATCAGTTGACTTTGCTAAAATTTTTTCAAGCAAACCACCACTAAAAGCTTTAAAACCTATACCTAAATTAGTCATTCCAATAAGAAGTATTGCCACTCCTGCTAAAAGATTGGCAAGCCCATCATAACGAATTAAAATAAAAATCAGAACTAAAGTAAAAATGCTCCATGAAATAAATTTAAAATATTTTAAAGAATTTCTTTCCTCTTGCAATACCTAACCTTTTAATTTTTCAAATTCATTCATCAGAAATTCTCTTAAATTTTCAGCTTCTTCCTCCCCTTTTTCTAGATACTCAAGTAATAAATTTTCCAATTCCTTTAAAAAAGAAAAAAGTTCATTTTGCCAGATACTATCGTTTTTATTACTCAAATTCATGGTTTGTATGAAAGTCAGCTCCCTGCTTAAATCCCCAAGTTTTTCTAAAAATTCATCTTTTTGATCAGAAATTTTTAATGCTAAATTAGCATTTTGGATATTTTCTTTAAATTCTCTGATTTTTTCATCGATTAAATCACAAAATTTCGGATAAATATCCATTTTAATAGGCTCTAAAAGAGTTCGCTCATCTATATTTAAAGTAAGCTTTTTAACAGCAAAATAAAGAGCTAAAAAAGACAAAGCTGCTATGAGTAAATAAATTCCTAGCATTAATAACCCTTAAGGGCTAGCATTCCGCCATCTAAATTGATGCTTTCAAGTCCCAATTTTTCAGCTATAAATTCAGCTGCAACCATGCTTCTATGACCACTACGACAAATAAAAGCAAGTTTTTTATTTTCATCTCTTTTGCTTTGAAATTCATCTAAAAATTTAGCATTTAAAAGCCCTTGATTATCATATAAAGCTACACATTGCGCATTAGGTAAAATGCCTTCTTCCCATTCTAAAGGAGTACGCACATCAAAAATTTGATATGCGTTTAAATCTTGCTTTGTCCAAAGACTCGCAGGGATATTTTCTATCATGAAAAAGCCTTGTTGATGATTTTTGTAAGGCTTGCATTAAATTCAGCAGGATTATCCACACCCATACCTTCGCTTAGTTTTGCCATATTTAAAACCAAAGTTGCTATATCTGCACTAAAGGTTTCGTTATTTTTAAGACCTGTAAAAATAGCGTGTTTTGGATTGATTTCTAAAATAGGTTTGAAATTTTGTTCTTGACCCATTTGTTTTAAGAGTTGTTGCATAGCAAAATCAGGTTTATTTTTATCATAAACTATACAACTTGGGCTATCTTTTAAACGACTGGTTAGTCTTACATCTTCAACTTGATCTTTTAGAAGTTCTTTAAATTTAGCTACAAGTGGAGCAAAAGTATTTTTTTCTTCATCGCTTAGTTCATTTTTATCTTCTACTTGATTGATGGCTACAAATTTCAAACCTTCAAATTCTAGCATAGGAGTTACTAAAGAATCAATCTCATCGTCCATGAGTAAAACTTCTATATTTTTTTGTTTATACTCTTCAAGTAAAGGAGAGGTTCTTAATAAACTTTCATTATTTCCTGCTATATAAAAAATTTCCTTTTGTTCGCCTTGAAGGTCATTTTTATACTCCTCTAAAGAGCGTAAATTTTCACCTTTAGTGCTTTTATAAAGCATGAGTTTTAAAAGACCATCTTTTTCTCCACCAAAACCATAAAGTCCTTCTTTTAATACCTTGCCAAAGGTTTTAAAGAAAGATAAGTATTTTTCTTTATCATTGTTTTTTAGTTTTTCAAGTTCACCTAAAATCTTTTTAACGCTAGCTTCTTTAACACCTTTTAAAATTTGATTTTCTTGTAAAATTTCACGGCTTACATTAAGCGGCAAATCTTCTACATCGATAATCCCACGCACAAAACGCAAATAAGTTGGTAAAAGTTCTTTATCGTCATCACTGATAAATACGCGTTTTACATAAAGTTTTAAGCCACTTTGATAATCCACACGGAATAAATCAAAAGGTGCATTTTGTGGTATGAAAAATAAAGAATTGTATTCTAATTTTCCTTCGCTTTTAGTGTGAAGATAAAGTAAAGGTTTGTTTGAATCATGAAAATTTTGCTCATAAAATCTTTCATAATCTTCTGCTTTAAGGCTTGATTTTTGCATTCTCCATAAAGCATTGGCTTTATTGATTTGAGAAATTTTAAGTTCAGTTTTCCCTTCTTCTTCGCCTTCTTTAGCAGGAGTAAATTCTTCTTTTTCCATGAAAATTGGAAATTGAATATGATTAGAATATTTTTCAATAATGCTTTCGATTTTATAAGTATTAGCAAACTCATCATCTTTTAAATATAAAGTAATGCTTGTTCCTTGTTCTTCTTTGTTTGCGTCATCAATCTCATAACCATTTGCATCAGAACTCCAAAGATAAGCTTTATCATCTAAAGCTTTTTTACTTAAAACTTCGATTTTACTAGCCACCATAAAAGCAGAATAAAAACCTACTCCGAATTGTCCTATGAGTTGAGAATCTTTTTTAGCATCACCGCTCAAATTTTCTAAAAAGCTTTTAGTACCGCTTTTTGCTATGGTTCCAAGGTTGTTGATAAGATCATCTTTATCCATACCTATACCATTATCACTAATGCTTAAAGTTTTTTTATCTTTGTCAATTTTGATTTCAATTTTAGGTTCGAATTTTAAGCTTTTATATTTATCATCACTTACGCTCAAAAAATTAAGCTTATCTAAAGCGTCGCTTGCGTTTGAAATAAGTTCTCTTAAAAAAATTTCTTTATTAGAATATAAAGAGTGTATCATAAGCTGTAAAAGCTGATTTACTTCGGTTTGAAATTGCATTTTAATCTCCTTTGTAATTTTTTAAAGTGGTATTTTAGCAAAAAATACAAATTCTAAAGTAAATTTAAAGATTTATTTGAAAATTATAAAACCAAGCCATGCGGCAAATAAGCAAAGAAAGACATTTAAGAGAATATTTAACGCAAAATAAAGATAATTTCCACTTTGCAAAAGAAGTAAATTTTGATAAGAAAAAGTAGAAAAAGTTGTAAAAGCTCCTAAAAAACCTGTACTTATAAAGCTTTTAAGCAAAGGAGATAAACCTTTATTTTGGGCATAAGAAAACAAAAGTCCTATGATAAAAGAACCCAAAACATTAACAAAAAGAGTTCCAAGGCTGATAGAATAAGGAAAAAATTTATTCACTAAATTTATAGAAAGCATTCTTAAGATTGCCCCTATAAATCCCCCAAAACCAACAACTAAAAGGGTATTTAGCAAAGCTTAGCTCTTTCTTGCTCGAGCAATTCTTGCATTTTTTTTCTGGTGTTTTCAAGCCATTTTTCATCATTTGTATCGACTAAATCCATACAAATGATTTTAAGTACTCCACTGCTTGCACTAAAACTTTTTGTGTCTAAAATTTTTGCAGAATCCACAATTAAAATAGGCTGAACTTTAAGATTTAATTTTTCACTTAAAATTTTTGCTCCACTTTGAAATTTAAGCATTTTTTCATTTTTAGATCTAGTTCCTTCTGGAAAAATAGCCAAAACCCTATCTTCGCTAATTCTTTCTTTTGCTTCTTTTAAAACTCGTACCAAATCACGCGGATTTTTTCTATCTATACAAAGAAGTTTTGGTTTTTTCATAGCGACTTTGAAAATAGGAATTTCTCCTAATTCTTTTTTGGCAATCCAGCATAAATTTTTAGGATATAATTCTTCTAAAGCAATGATATCTAAAGCACTTTGATGATTCATTAAAATCATCTGAGCTTGTGGATTAAAAGTACCAATGATTTCTTGTTTATAAGAGATGGTATATCTTTGAAATTTAGCCCAAATTTTGCGGATTTTCCAAAGTGTGTTTTGAGATTTTGTAAAGTAAAAACAAAAAACCACCAAAGCAACGCTTAAAACAAAAAAAATCCAAAAATAAAGAGCTTTAATTTTTTTGTAAATCATCTTTATTAACCCAACCTATTTTTCCATCAGAAAACAGTACTTTAATATAATTTTGTCTTTTGCCTAAAACTTCTACTTTTTCATCTGCATTTGCCGTATAAAAATAAGTTGAAGGCTCTGTAGGTAAAATTTTAGCCCTAGAACCAGCCTTGATAATTGCATTTTGAGTATTGGTATCTACAAGAAAACTAAGCGCAAAACAAACAACTGCCAAAGCCAGAATAATGTAATTTTTTCTCCATACAAATAAAGCTCCAAATAAAACCGCTAAAAACCATAAGGTATATTGTTTATAAATATTTAAGTCTTTATTTACAGGATTTAAATCACTCTGAGTGCTGATCTCATCGTCACTAATTTTTAGTTTTAAATTTATATTTTCAAGCTTTTTACTGTCCTTATTGAAATACGAAAATTCAAAATTTGTTTTACTTAATGGCAAAATAGCATAATAAAAAGCACTAGAAGCATTAAAATCCCCTTTTAAATTTTCAATGCCTTGCTTTTGAATTCCTTCTATAAAAAAGCTTTTAAGATTTGCATTGGTTGCGTTTAGTTCTACCATCATAATGATATTAGCATCATCAAAATAACTCGCTTTAACTTTTTTAATTTCCAAAGAACTTGCCACAAGGTGTGAAAAATCTTTATTGGATAAAGTATTTTCAAATTTGATAGGATTAAGATTGATATCAGCCTCTTGAAAAGCTTCATTATTTCTAAGAAGTTTGATAGAAATTTTACTCAAACTAGCATTTGAATTTTTAGCTTCAAACCATAAAGTTGTTTTATATTCGTTATTGATAAATTCCCATTTTACATCTGGATTTAAAAAAGATAAATTAGTTTTTTCTACGCTTATATTAAAATCAAATTTTGTATTTTCCGTAGTGCGAGCATAGATCGTAATAGGAAAAACTTCTCCAACATATACCCTACTTGGATATTCATCATTTGTAAGAACCAAACTCCCTTTAGCTACAAAAGGATCATCTACATTGCTTTCAAAGTCATTATTTTCATCGCTTGGCGGAATATTTTGATAAATTTTTTGTTCTTCTTGGGGTAATTTTTGTAATTCTTTTTGCATATTTTCATCTTGGCCGCTAAATACAGAAATTTCACCTCTGCCAAACAATACAACAACACTAAAAATTAAAGTTAATAAAATTTTCAAAATAAAAAGCCTTTAAGCATTTTCAAACCTAGATCATTACCTAGAACTTTTTCACAAGCACGCTCAGGATGTGGCATGAGTCCAAAGATTTTTTTGTTTTCATCACAAATTCCTGCGATATCAAATACAGAACCATTTGGATTTGACTCGTATTTTAGAGTAATAAGATCTTTATCTTGCAATTCTTTTAAAGTAGCCTCATCAGCGTAATAATTTCCCTCTCCATGGGCAATTGGTAAATTAATAATTTCATCTTTTTTGAAATTTTTCAAAAAGGCATTATCATTAGAAACTACTCTTAAATTTTGGTTTTTTGAGATAAAACTAAGATTGTTGTTATGCTTCATTGCACCTTTTAAAAGACCGCTTTCAAGTAAAATTTGAAAACCATTACAAATACCTAAGATATATCCTCCCTTTTTTGCATGATTAAAAACACCTTGCATAACAGGAGCAAGTTTTGCAATAGCTGCACATCTTAGATAATCTCCATAAGAAAATCCGCCTGGCAAAACAACTAAATCTGTATCAAATTCTTTTTCTTCATGCCAAACAATCTGCGTTTTTACTCCAAGTTTTTCAAAGGCATAAGCTGTATCAAATTCACAATTTGTCCCTGGAAATCTAATAATAGCAACTTTCATTTTACTCTTTCTCAATTATAAGCTCATAATCTTCAATGACGCTATTTACCAACAACTCTTCACACATTTTTTTGACTTGTTCTTTGGCTAATTTTTCATCTTTCTCATCAAGAGAAATTTTGATTTGTTTTGCTATTTTTACTTCTTTTACGCTATTAAAATTTAAAGAATGCAAAGCTTTTTCCACCGCTTTGCCCTGTGGATCTAAAACCCCATTTTTTAAAGAAATATTTACAATAACTTCCATATTTTTCCTTAATTTAATATTCTTTTTAAAACTTCTTCATAAGCCATTTTTACATTACCTAGATCTTGACGAAATCTATCTTTGTCTAATTTTTCATTATTAAATTTATCCCAAAATCTACAACTATCAGGACTTATTTCATCAGCTAAAACAAGTTCATTATCTTTAGTTAAACCCAGTTCGATTTTAAAGTCAATCAGCCTTAAATTCTTATTGTCAAAAAATGGAGTTAAAATAGAGTTAATCTTTCTAGCTATATTTTTAATTTCACTAATTTGAGCTTCATTTTGCACTAAATTTAAAATCAAACAATGCTCATCATTGATAAAAGGATCGCCTAAGGCATCATCTTTAAGACAAAATTCCACCAAAGCAAAAGGTAGTACAGTGCCATCTTTAATGCCCAGTCTTTTTGTAAGAGAACCTGTTGCAACATTGCGTACTATAACTTCAATAGGAACAATTTTACATTTTTTAACCACTTGTTCTGTATCGCTTATAGTTTCTACCAAATGGGTTTTAATCCCATTTTTTTCAAGCAAATGAAAAATTTCAGTACTGATTTTACAGTTTAATGCGCCTTTTCCACTTTCATTGCCTCTTTTTTCTGCATTAAAAGCAGTTAAATCATCTTTAAACTCACTAATTAGTAAATTTTCATCATCAGTTTTGAAAAGTTTTTTACCTTTTCCTTCGTAGAGCATTTCTTTTTTTGTCATTTTATTGTCCTTGTTTGATATTTAAAATTTTAATAGTATCAATAGCTGATTTTAACTGTGCGTCATCATTGATTTGTTTTTGACTGATTAGATTTTTATTGTCTTTATTTTCTTGTTTATCTTCTTTTTTATTTTTATCTATTTTTTCAAGCTCACTTTCTAAATGTTGTTTTAAGTCGCTTTCTTTTATAGAAAAACCATCTTCTTGAGTATTTACTTTACCTGGAAAAACTTCAATATCAGGTTTTACACCCACTGCTTGAATAGTACGTCCGCTTGGAAGATAATATCTTGCAATAGTAAGCCTTAAAGCTTCAGTTTTATTAATAGGTATGATTTGTTGAACACTACCTTTTCCAAAAGTATTTTCACCCACAATAACACCGCGTTTAAGATCTTGTAAAGCTCCGCTTACGATTTCACTTGCACTAGCACTTCCACCATTTACAAGCACAACCAAAGAAGCATTAGAAATTTTGTTTTTAGGATCGGCTTTATATTCTTGATTTTCACTTGCAATGCGTCCTTTTTGAGAAACAATAACACCTTTATCTACAAATAAATTTACAAGTCCTATAGCTTGATTTAAAAGTCCACCAGGATTATTTCTAAGATCTAAAATAACCCCTTTAACATTAGGATATTTTTTAAGTTCTTTACTTGCCACATCTACAACATTTTTATCAAAATTTGTAACTCTAAGATAAAGAATGTTTTCATTTTCTATCATTTTTGCATAAACACTTTCTATCTTAATAATTTCTCTTGTAAGTGTAACATCAAAAGGTTTTGTTGCACCTTTTCTAAAAATGGTTAAAGTGATTTGAGTTTTTGGCTTACCACGCATTTTATCTACAGCATCATTGAGATTAATTCCTAAAGTGGCCTCATCATTAATTTTTAAAATAATATCTCCTGATTTTATCCCTGCTTTATCTGCTGGCGTTCCTTCTATAGGAGAAACAACTGTTAAAGCGCCATCTTTCATACCTACGGTTATACCAAGGCCACCAAATTCACCATTGGTTTGAATTTTCATATCATTAAAATCTTTTTCATTTAAAAAAGAAGAATGCGCATCAAGATTGCTTAAAAGCCCTGATAAAGATTTATCCACCAAATCGCTGATATTTTGATCATCCACATAATATTGCTCTACTATGGCAAGAGTTTTTGTAAGCTTATCTAAAGCTTCTAGGCGTTTTTGAACCTGCTCTTCTTTTTGATCAACTTTAGCTTGTAAATGACTCGTTAAAAATAGACATAAAATAAAAGTAGTGGCAAAGCCTGCAAGACCTGCAAAAAATCGTTTTGTTTTCAAAATAAGCTCCATTATTGAGTTTTAGTTTAAAGAGTAAATTTTAATAAAAATTACTTAAAACTTCGTAAATAAATTTAAATTCTTAAAAATATGTTAAAATAGACTAAAAATTCCAAAAAGAAAGTTAATACAATGTGCCAAGAAAAACATACTCATACACATTCTCAAAAACATCTTAAAGCAGTTTGCAATCGTCTAAGTAGAACCATAGGGCATTTAAGTGCTATTAAAAGAATGGTTGAAAATGACAAAGACTGTAGTGAAATTTTAATCCAGCTTGCTGCCGTAAAAGCCGAAGTTAACAATACCGCAAAAGTAGTTTTAAAAGAACATTTAGCTCATTGTATGGTACATGCTATAGAAGAAAATGATATTCAAAGCATAGAAGAATTAAACAAGGCTATAGATATGTTTATGAAATAATCTAAAATTAGTCATTTGTCCTATTATTTAAAAAATTTTACTCAATTAACTTGACATTATATGACTAAAGTTATATAATAGCAAGTATATAAACTAAATAAAGGATAAAACATGGCAAATATACAAGATTTTTTAACTGATAATATGCTTTCAAACCTTGAAAGTGCAGCATCTTTAGCTATACATTCTAAAAATAATGAAGTTGTACCTTTACATCTTTTATGGGCTTTAAGCGTAGATAGTACAAGTATTTTAAATCAAATTTTAAATAAATTAAATATTTCTAAAGAAGCCTTAGAGCTTGAAATTAAAAGCAGAATTTCAAAACTTGCAACGAGTTCAAATGTAAGCCGTGAAAATATACGCTTTTCCAATGAACTTATAAATTCATTAGAAAATGCTAAAGGATTGATGAGTGCTAATGGAGATAGTTATTTAAGTGTGGATACTTGGCTTATAAGTGAAAGTCAAAAAAGTCCTATTAAAGAAATTTTGGCGCAATTTTTAGATTTAAGAGAATTTCAAAAAGAGCTTGAAAGTCTAAGAGCGGGACGCAAAATCGATAGCAAAACAAGCGATGAAACCTTAGACAGCTTAAATAAATTTGGTATAGATTTAACCTTAAAAGCAAGTGAGGGTAAACTTGATCCTGTTATAGGCAGAGAAGAAGAAATCGAACGTTTGATGCAAATTTTAATACGCAAAACCAAAAACAACCCTATACTTTTAGGTGAACCAGGCGTAGGAAAAACAGCTATAGTAGAAGCTTTAGCACAAAGAATTATTAAAAAAGATGTTCCAAAATCTTTACAAAATAAAAAAGTCATCGCTCTTGATATGAGTGCTTTAATTGCAGGCGCAAAATACAGAGGAGAATTTGAAGACAGATTAAAAGCTGTGGTTAATGAAGTGATAAAAAGTGAAAATATCATTCTTTTTATCGATGAAATTCACACTATAGTAGGGGCTGGAGCGAGTGAAGGTAGCATGGATGCGGCAAATATTTTAAAACCCGCTCTTGCAAGAGGTGAACTCCATACCATAGGCGCAACCACTTTAAAAGAATATCGTAAATATTTTGAAAAAGATGCGGCCTTGCAGCGCCGTTTTCAACCTGTAAATGTGGGCGAACCAAGTGTTAATGAGGCTTTGGCCATGTTAAGGGGTATAAAAGAAAAGCTTGAAATTCATCATAATGTAACCATAAATGATAGTGCTTTAGTAGCCGCGGCTAAACTTTCAAAGCGTTATATAGCAGATCGTTTTTTACCTGATAAGGCTATTGATTTAATCGATGAAGCTGCAGCTGAACTGAAAATGCAAATTGAAAGTGAACCAAGTTCTTTAAGAAAAGTACGCAAAGATATAGAAACTTTAGAAGTTGAAAATGAAGCTTTAAAAATGGAAAATGATGAGAAAAATCAAAAAAGACTCGATGAAATCGCAAAAGAACTAGCTAATTTAAAAGAAAAACAAAATGCCCTAAATTCACAGTTTGAAAATGAAAAAAGTGTTTTTGATGATATAAGCACTAAGAAAAAAGAAATTGATCTACTTAAAAATGAAGCTTCTTTAGCTAAAGCTAGAGGTGAATTTCAAAAAGCAGCTGAGTTAGAGTATGGAAAAATTCCAAGTCTTGAAAAAGAAGTAGAAATTTTAGAAGATAAATGGAAAAAAATGAGCGAAAATGGAGTTTTACTTAAAAATCAAGTAGATGAGGATTTGGTTGCTGGAATTTTAAGCAAATGGACAGGTATTAGCGTGCAAAAAATGCTAACTTCCGAAAAACAAAAATTCTTAGAAGTGGAAAAACATTTAAAAGAAAGTGTCATAGGACAAGATAAGGCCTTAAGTGCTTTAGCTAGAGCTATTAAACGCAACAAAGCAGGACTTAATACAGACAATAAACCTATAGGAAGCTTTTTATTTTTAGGGCCAACAGGGGTAGGAAAAACACAATCAGCTAAAGCTTTGGCGAAATTTTTATTTGATGATGAAAAAGCAATGATTCGCTTTGATATGAGTGAATTTATGGAAAAACATAGTGTTTCAAGACTCTTAGGTGCGCCTCCAGGATACATAGGTCATGAAGAAGGTGGAGAGCTTACTGAAGCTGTGCGTAGAAAACCTTATAGCGTGCTTTTGTTTGATGAAGTTGAAAAAGCGCATAAAGATGTATTTAATGTGCTTTTAGGGATTTTAGATGATGGTAGAGCAACCGATAGCAAAGGTGTAACAGTGGATTTTAAAAATACCATTATCATTTTAACTTCTAATATCGCCTCAAGTGCTATTATGAATTTAAGTGGAAAAGAACAAGAAGATGCGGTAAAAAATGAGTTAAAAAATTTCTTTAAACCTGAGTTTTTAAACCGTTTAGATGATATTATCACCTTTAATCCACTTGGAAAAGATGAAGCTTATGAAATAGTCAAGCTTTTATTTAAAGATTTACAAATAAGCTTAGAAAACAAGGGGATAAAAGCAAGTTTAAGCGAAAATGCAGCCCTTTTAATCGCTAAAGATGGTTTTAACCCTGATTTTGGTGCTAGACCTTTAAGAAGAGCTATTTATGATCTTATAGAAGATAAATTAAGCGATATGATACTTGCTGATGAACTTCATGAAAATGATAGCATTATCATTGATGCAAAAGATGATGAAATAATCATCAAAAAAGCTTAATCATTTTGAAAGTAGAAAGGAACTACTTTCAAAATATAATCTCACTTTCATTAAATTTCATATTTACTTTTGGTAATGGTGATTTGGTGGTATAATAAGCACTTTCTCCTTTATAATTTCCACGATAAACTCCATTAGGAATGCTAAATTTTCTAGTTGTATCAGGGAATTTTTCTATATATTGAGTTAAAAATTCTCTAAACACAGGAGCAGCCGTTCTAGCGCCACCTTCTGTATAACGCATAGGCTTGTTGTTATCATTTCCATACCAAATGATTGCTTCTATTTCAGGCGTAAGTCCACAAAACCAAGCATCAACACTTTTATTCGTTGTTCCTGTTTTTCCTGCTATTTCTATATCTTTTACTCTTGCATTACGCCCTGTGCCTTTTTCAACAACATTTCTCATCATATCTAAAACCAGAAAACTTTGCGCTTCATCGCTGACTTTACGCTCATTTGAGTTAAATTCCATGATGGTTTTACCGGTTTTATCCTGAACTTGTCTGATAATTTGAGGATCTTTAATTATACCATAGTTCCCAAACATGGTATAAAATTTCGAATACTCCAAAGGAGAAATACCAAAACTTCCCAATACGATTGATAAATTAGGCGGTATATCTTTAAATCCAAATTCCATTAGTTTAGAGTAAAGAACATCAAGCCCCATATCAAGTGCGAGATTAATGGTAGCTAAATTTCTTGATCTTGTTAAAGCTTCTTTTAAGGTAATTAAACCTAAAAATTTACCCCCTTCATTTTTAGGTTTCCAATCCTCATTATTACCCGCTCCACCTTCAAAAATTCTAGAAATATCAGCAATTTCACTCATAGGCGAATATCCTAAATTAATCGCCACTTGATACACAAAAGGTTTAAAAGAGCTTCCAGGTTGACGCATACTTTGAGTAGCGCGGTTATAATTACTTTTTTCATAATCAACCCCACCTACCAAAGCTAAAACATCACCACTTTGATGATTTACCACGACCATGGCTCCGTTTAAAGTGCTTAAATTTGCATCTTTATCGCGTTTTACTATCTCATCATAACCAAATTTCAAAGCATTCTGCGCCATATTTTGAACATCTAAGTCTATATTTAAAATGATTTTATATCCACCTGTTTTTAAGTCTTTGATATTAGGGCTTAATTGTTTAATCACTTCATCTACGACATAAGGAGCAGTATTTTGAGTAAGCGTATCATCATAAACTTGCGGAATTTCTTTGATGGCCGTATCATAATCTGCTTTTGAAATCCAACCTAGATTATACATTCTTGAAATAACATTATTTGCTCTTGAAATGGAAAGATCTAAATGCTTTGTAGGATCATAACTGCTAGGTGCTTTTGGCATACCTACTAGCATAGCAATCTCTTTAAGGCTTAATTCATTTAAATTTTTATGAAAATACCCCAAAGCTGCGGTTTTTACTCCATAATACCCATGTCCAAAAAAGATAAAATTTAAATATCTTTCTAAAATTTGCTCTTTAGTTAAAATGGTTTCCATTTTATAAGCAAGCAAAGCTTCGCGAATTTTACGCGTAATAGTTCTTTCAGGGGTTAATTCCGTATTTTTAATAAATTGCTGGGTAAGAGTGGAAGCTCCTTCCATGGTTTTTCCACCGCTTTTTATGATTTTTACAGCAGCTCTAAAAATGGCATCGATATTAACTCCATTATGTTCAAAAAAGCTTGTATCTTCTATAGCAACCAAAGCTTCTATAAGGCGTGGAGGAAGCTCTTCATAAGGAGCGTAAAAACGATGTTGTTCAAAAATATTAGCCACGAGCTTGCCATTTCTATCGTAAATTTGTGTTGTAAGAGGAGGTTTGTATTCTTTAAAAGTATAACCCTCAGTATCAGCACTTGTGAAAAGATAAGCCACATAAATAAATCCAGCTATAAACAAAAGAGTAAAAAATGAAAAAATATATTTTAATATTTTCATAAATAAGCCTTTAAAGTTTGGATATCAAGCCCTAAAGCAGTGCTTAGATTTCCTACTTGTTGGGTGATGAAATTTTGATGAAAACCCTCACACATAATACAACCCGCCTTGCCTTTATAAAGATCATTTTCTACATAATCTCTTAAAGCATTTTCATCAAAATTTTTAAAATAAAGCGTAGTTTTTGAAAGAGAAAAAACTCTTTTTTCAGGTTTTACAAGCAAAAAAGCCGATAAAATACTTGCATACTTGCCATTTTGCAAGGCAAGCATTTCATAGGCTTCTTTTTTATCCTTTGCTTTGGTAAGAATTTTTTCATCTATACAAACTATACTATCTGCAAAAAGTAAATTTTGGTTTTGAAAATCTTTGCCTAAAGCACTTAAAAATTGTTTTTCTTTTTCAAGAACTATTTTTTGAACATATAAAAAAGGTGAAATATTTTTATTTAAATTTTCATCATAATCAAAACTAACTTGCCTAAAATCAATCTTTGCGGTTTTAAGCAAGTTAACCCTTGAAATGGAACTTGAAGCAAGAATTAACATTAAAGTGCTTTTTCTATCGTTTCTAAGCTTTGTTTTAAAGCTTCATCAATTTTGTTTAAATCTTTTCCACCTGCAGTAGCAAAATCATCTCTTCCGCCACCATTTCCACCTAAAATTTGCGCCGCTTCTTTAACTAAAGCTCCTGCTTTTAAAGGCGCATCTTTAACACCAGCTGCTAAAGTGATTTTTTCATCTTTTACTTGGATAAGTAAAATCACCGCTTTAGCAAATTTGTTTTTAAAATCATCAATCATAGCTTTAATATCGCCATTATCTATACGCTTTACGCAAATTTCAACACCTTGGATATTTTTAGAATCAAGCTCGGTTTTACTTGAGTTTTTAAGCTCATTTTTTAAACTTAAAATTTCATTTTTAAGTTTCTTAATCCCGCTTAAAATATCATTATTTTTAAGCTCATTTTTTGCTTTAGAAAGTTCTTCAAGTTGATTTTTTACAAATTCTAAAGCCGCTTTAGAAACCACAGCTTCAATGCGTCTAACTCCAGCACTCACACCACTTTCTTTAACTATGTAAAAACTTCCTATTTGAGCAGTATTTTTAACATGAGTTCCTCCGCAAAGTTCCTTGCTTTCACCTAGAGTTAAAACACGCACATTGCCTTGATATTTTTCATTAAACAATGCTATGGCACCGCTTTTTTTAGCTTCTTCTAAAGGCATATTTTCTAATATAGCTTCACTTGAGTTTATAATCATTTCATTCACTCTTTTTTCAATGCTTTCTAGCTCTTCTTTGCTTAAAGCTTTATGATGAGTAAAATCAAATCTTAGTTTATTGCTTTCAACCAAAGATCCTGCTTGGCTTACATGAGAACCTAAAATTTCTCTTAAAGCATGGTGCAAAAGATGAGTAGCTGAGTGGTGGCGTGCGATTTGCTCTCTTTTTTCTGTATCGATTTTTGCATGAACCGTATCGCCAACTTTTAGTTCTTCACCTGCTTTTACAAAGCTAAGATTGAGATTAAAAAACTTTTGCGTATCTAAAACTTCACACTTAGCTATAAACCCACTATCAGCACTTTGCCCCCCACTTGTCGCATAAAAAGGTGTGTTTTCAAGCATCACCCAACCCGCATCTTTAAGGGTAGAAACTTCTTTAAAATCTTCATCTAAAAGGGCTAAAATTTTACTTTCGCATTCTGCTTTTTCATAACCTATGAAATGATTTTCTCCAAATTTTTCAAGCAAGTTTTTAAAATCTCCGCTTGCAGTTTTATCTCCACTTCCTTTCCAAGAAGCCTTAGCGCGTGCTTTTTGCTCATTCATTAAAAGTTCAAATTTTTCTTCATCAACTTTGAGGTTTTTTTCCCTTAGCATATCAGCCGTTAAATCAAGCGGAAAACCATAAGTATCATAAAGCTTAAAGGCTACTTCTCCGCTAAAAATTTCTTTGGTGTTTTTAAGCTCTTCATTAAAAATTTCAATTCCATTTTCTATAGTGCTTAAAAATCTTTCCTCTTCAAGGCGAATTTGTTCTTTTATAAAGTCTTTTTTCTCATTAAGATAGGTATAATGTCCACCCATTAAATCGCATACAACATCAACTAGTTTATACATAAAAGCTTGTTTAAAACCTAGCAAATATCCATGCCTTAAAGCACGACGCAAAATACGACGCAAAACATAGCCTCTGCCTTCTTTGTCAAAACTTACCCCTTGCGCAAGTAAAAATACACTTGATCTTATATGATCGGCTATTACTCTAAAACTTGCTCCACTTTCATAAACATAAGTTTTATTACAAAGTTTTGAAATTTCATTGATGATTGGCATAAAAAGCGAGCTATCAAAATTGCTAAATTTACCTTCTTTAATCGCTGTTACCCTTTCAAGCCCCATTCCTGTATCAATACTTGGCTTTGGCAGTGGGCTAAGCACTCCATCAGCGCTTCTTTCGTATTGCATAAAAACAAGATTCCAGATTTCTAAAAATCTATCTCCATCTCCACCCATATAATCTTCGCTTGAGTTAAAATGCTCTTGTCCTTGGTCATAAAAAATCTCACTACAAGGACCACAAGGACCAGTATCGCCCATTTGCCAGAAATTATCTTTATCACCAAATTTGTAAATTCTTTCTTTTTGGATGTGTTTTTGCCATAGATTAAAAGCTTCATCATCGTTTTCATGCACGGTTACATAAAGTCTGTCTTTAGGTAGTTTTAAAACTTCAGTTACAAATTCCCAAGCATAAGCTATGGCTTGTTCTTTAAAATAATCTCCAAAGCTAAAATTTCCAAGCATTTCAAAAAAAGTATGATGGCGTGCGGTATATCCTACATTATCTAAGTCATTGTGTTTTCCACCCGCTCTTATACAAGTTTGACAGCTTGTTTTGCGTGGAGGGTTTGGGCGTGGAATTTCTCCTGTAAATATACTTTTAAAAGGCACCATACCCGCATTAGTAAAAAGTAAAGTTGCATCATCAGGAACTAAAGGACTTGACGGGGTTATCTCATGTCCTTTTGATGCAAAAAAATCCAAATAAGCTTTTCTAATATCCATGAATTTTCCTAAAGAAATTTTTATAAAAACATATCATACCAAAATTACTTTAAATTAAGTAAAACTAAAATACAATAAACATTTTTATTTAATTTTATTTCTCTAAGGTTTTTTATGAATTTTATCAATCTTCAAGCCCAATATCTCGCATACAAAGATGAAATCAATACTGAAATTGAAAGTGTTTTATCAAGCTCTTCTTTTATAGGCGGTGCAAAGCTTAACGAATTTGAGCAAAATTTATCTCATTTTTTAGGTGTTAAACACGCTATAGGTTGTTCAAGTGGAACCAGTGCTTTATATCTTGCCTTAAGAGCCTTAGATATTGGCAAAGATGATGAAGTTATAGTGCCTAGTTTTACTTTCATAGCAACAGCTGAAGTTGTGGCCTTAACAGGCGCAAAACCTGTTTTTGTAGATATAAATTTATCAAATTACAATCTTGATTTTGAAGCAGTGCAAAAAGCAATAACCCCAAAAACTAAAGCTGTTATAGCAGTAAGTATGTTTGGACAAATGAGTGATTTAAGGGCTTTAGAAGAAATTTTAAAAGATAAAAATATCACTTTGATCGAAGATGGTGCACAAAGTTTTGGCGCAAGTTTCAAAGGAGAAAAATCCTGCTCTATAGCTAAAATTTCATGCACAAGCTTTTTTCCTTCAAAACCTTTGGGAGCTTATGGCGATGGTGGGGCTATTTTTTGCCATGATGATGAAATTGCTAAAAAAATAAGAATTTTACTCAATCACGGACAAACTCAGCGTTATAAACATGAATTTATAGGTATAAATGGACGCCTTGACACCTTGCAAGCGGCGATTTTAAATGTTAAGTTAAAATACCTAGAAAAAGAATTAGACAAAAGACAAAAATTAGCACAAACTTATAATGCAAATTTAAAAAACTGCCAAATTCCACAAATTGATCCAAATGCTTTTAGCGCTTATGCGCAATACAGCGTTTTAGTTGAAGATAGAGCTAGTGTATTGCAAAAATTCGAAAAAACTAATATACCTTATGCTATACACTATCCAACCCCTTTGCATAAACAACCTTGCTTTAGTGAGTTTTCAAATTTAGAACTTAAAAATTCAGAATATGCAAGCAAACACATCTTATCTTTGCCTTTTTCACCTTTTTTAAGTGAAGAAGAGCAAGAGCAAGTTATTTGTATTTTTAAAGATTAATTCCATGAAAATAGGTATCATAGGCCTTGGAAAAATGGGGCAAAACCACTTAAATGAACTTAGTAAAAATTCTCATTTTAAACTTAATGCACTTTTTGATCTTTGCAAAAATCCAAATCTAAATATTTTTGATGATATTTTTTATGATGATTTGGATAAATTTTTAAATCAAAATAATGATATTATCATCATAGCAACACCTACAAATTCACATTTAGCAATAGCAAAAAAAATTTTTAAACAATGCAAATGCGTTTTAATCGAAAAGCCTTTAGCTCTAAATTTAAAAGAAATAGACGAAATTTCAAATTTAGCTAAAGAATACAGCGTAAAAGTAGGCGTAGGTTTTTGTGAAAGATTTAATCCTGCGGTTTTAGCCCTAAAAAAAGAGCTTGAAAATGAAGAAATTATCAGCATTAACATACAAAGATTTTCACCCTACCCGCAAAGAATCGGCGATGTAGGAATTTTGCAAGATTTGGCTGTGCATGATCTTGATTTGCTTTGTTTTTTAAGCAAACAAGAAATAACAAAAACCAATTTGCTTAAAAAATACACCCAAGATCAAACAAGAGAAAGTGAAAGCATTATTCTATGTGAGCTTGAAAAATGTATTGCTAGCATACATCAAAGTTGGAATAGCACACAAAAACTAAGAAAAATTCATCTTATTACTAAAAATCATTTTTATGAAGCCAATTTAAATGATTTTTCTTTATTAAAAGATGGAAATTTTATAGAACTTACTCAACAAAGTCCACTTTTTTCAGAACACGAAGCTTTGTTAAAACTTATCGATAATCAACCCAATCATCTAGCCAGTACGAGCGATGCTTACAAAGTTCAAGAAATTTTAGAAAGGTTTGCGTGAAATTAGTTTTATTTTTAAATATGGGCGGAGCTACAAATTTACAAGATTGTGAAGTTTTTTTAAAAAATATGTTTAATGATCCTTATATTTTAGGAATCAAAAATCGATTTTTAAGAAAATTTGTAGCATGGATCATAACAAAGGCTCGCGTTAAAGCCATGCAAGAAAACTATAGAAAAATGGGTGGAAAATCCCCTTTAAACGAACTTACTCAAAGCCTGTGTAATAAACTTAATTTAAAACAAGATGAATTTAAATTTGATTTTGTAAATCTTTATGTGCCTCCTTTTGCCACAGAAATTTTGCAAAAATACACTTTAAATGAAAATGATGAAATTATTCTTTTTCCACTTTATCCGCACCATTCTTGCACCACAGTAACTTCATCTTTAGAAGTTCTGCAAAATGAAATTTCAAAGCAAAAAATTCAAGCAAAAGTAAAAACTATAGATATTTTTTACAAAAATGAGCTTTATAATGAGATGATAGTTTCGCACATTTTGGATAAAAAAAGTAAATTTGATGCCAAAATTTTGATTTTTTCAGCGCATTCTTTACCACAAAGCATTATTGATAAGGGTGATTTATACGAAAAGCATGTAAATAATCATGTAGAAATTTTAAAAGAAAAATTAAAAGATCATTTTGATGAATTTATTTTAGCTTATCAGTCCAAACTAGGCCCTGTAAAATGGCTTGAACCAAATACAAGCGATATTTTGGCAAATTTAAACGATAAAGCTTTGATTTATCCTATTTCTTTTTGCATTGATTGTTCTGAAACGATTTTTGAACTAGGTATGGAGTATAAACATTTAGCAAAATGTGATTATGATTTAATAAGTTGTCCTAATGATAGTGATGAATTTATGGAATTTATTTTAAAATATTTATCTGATCTTAACCAAGAATGAATTTGAGACCCTTGTCTATCATTTTTTTAAAGATTAACAAGGACTTTTTGGTAAAAATTTAGTTGACTAAGCCAAAGTATAAGCTTTTTCTCCGCGCAAACTCACATCTAAGCCTTTTTGTTCTACTTCTTCTTTCGCTCTTAAGTCTACAAAATAAGAAATGATCTTAAAAATAATAAAGCTTATGAGAGCTGAAAAACATACAAATCATAATAGCAAGAATTTGCTCTTTTAAAAGCTCTAAACTTCCACTGATAAAAAATCTCGCCAAGCGCATTTTAAGCAATCACATTAGGATTTACTTTAGCACTTGCAAAAAGCCCTGTAGCAATTCCTCCCCAAACACCTCCGATTCCGTGTAAAGAAAAAGTATCTAAAGAATCATCCCATTTGAGTTTGTATTTAATAAAACTCAAACCAAAATAACAAAATACAGAAAGACAAAGCTCCTATAACAAGAGAAGCATAAATATCTACATAACCGCAAGCTGGAGTAATCCCTACAAGCCCGCTAAGTCCACCTAAAATAGTTGGTTTTTTCATGGATGAGCCACTCAAGCACTACCTAAGATAAAAAGCCACAAGCTGCTGATATAATACTTAACTATAAAAGCATTGATAGTATTACCATTCATTTCACCAACGCTTCCAGCATTAAAACCCAGCCATCCTATAAAAAGCAAAATCGCACCTAAGAAAGCATAAGAATAGAATGCGCGTTTTTATCCTCATCATCGCTTTTTCCAGCACCCACCATCAAAGCTCCTACAAGTCCAGCAACCCCAGAGCCAATATGCACAACACCATCCCCAGTAAAATCAAGACTTCCTCTTTTAAGCAAAAACCCCTCGCTACTCCGAATCATATGCACTAACACATCATAAAATAAAGTACTCCAAAAAAGCAAAAATATCACCAAAACACCCAGTTTAATTCTTCCTACCAAAGAGCCTGTTATGATGTCAGATGCAATAAGTGCAAACATCATTTAAAAAATCACAAAAAGAATATTTAGAACACCTGAAGCATTGTATCCGCTAATACCCTCTAAGAGAAAATTCTCGAAATTTCCTACAAGCCAAAGTCCTTCATCTTTACCAAAAGAAAGGCTAAATCCAAGCACTACCCATTGTAAAGCAATGACACTAAAAACAATAAAGCAATTCATTATGGTATTGAATGTATTTTTACTTCTTACCATACCCAAATAAAACATTGCTAAAGCTGGAGTCATAAGCAAAACTAGCAGAGTACACAATACAATAAAACTTGAATTTACCGCATTCGCTTACCTACCCTTTCTTACAAAATATAATTACAAGATAATTATATTTAAAATGATTTAAAAAATATAAATTTAAGAAATATTTTATATATTTTTTTATAAAATATTTCTTAAATTTATATTTTTATTTTAAATTACTATAAATAGGGATTTAAAAAATATTTTACTTCTCTATGATTCAAATTTACTAGCATTAAAATACAAATTTGGGCCAAGCTAAAAAACAACAAAGATAAAAAAGGATTATTGTAAGATGATGAACAAAAAATTTGATTATTTAATAAAATTATCTAATATTAAAAAAGTAATTGCGCTTTAAAATGATCTAAAAGCTCTTCTTGAGCTTTTAAAATATCATCGGTATTTAACTCAAAATCAATCTTGTCTGGTTTTTTATAAGTTTTATCATAATATTCCAAAAGTATAATAATAAGCTTTTGCCATTCTTTTTTCTCATAACTTTGAAGCAAATCTTGGCGTAAATTTAAGCTGATATAAGGACTGATTTTTTGCACACATTGTTGAAATTTTAAAGAAGTCATTTTCTCTTGGTAAATTTTTTGTATTCTTTTAACGCGATTTTCCAAAGAACAAAAACAATAAATTTTAAAAGCCTTTTGCATTTTTTCATAAAATTTCAAAGGTAAGATGATATCCCCTATTTTGCGACTTTCACTTTCTATGAAAGCAAAATTTTCTAAATTTTGCATATTGTGAAAAAGTTCTGCTTCAAAAGCTTTTTGCGTTGGTTGTTTTCCTAAAATATCACCAAAAGATGAGCCTAAATGATTTGCCATTTTTTCCAAATTTATAGCTTGTGGGAGTTGTTCTAAGAGCTCTGTTTTTCCACATCCTGTATTGCCGCAAAGAGCAAAAAAATCAAAATTTATTTCATTTTCAAAATAACGCGTTACAAAAGTTCTATAAGCTTTAAAACCACCTTTTAAACGCACCACTCTAAAACCAAGCTCACTTAAAATCACTGCGATAGATTTTGAACGCAAACCCCCACGAGAACAATAAATCCCCACCTTTTCTCCTATGCGAAAATTTTGGGTGATTTCTAATATATGTTTAGCGGTATTTTGACAAATACAACTCGCACCCCTAGCCTTGGCTAAAGCTTGATTTTTCTTATAAATCGTTCCTATTTCTTGATATTCTTCATCATTGAGTGCATAAAAATTTAAAGCTCCTATCAAGTGAGAATGTAAAAATTCTCTAGGGCTTCTTGCATCGATTAAAAGAGAGAAATTTTCTTTTTGAAACTCCGCAAATTCAAGTTCACTGAGCATTTTTAAAAGCCAAAACAAGTTTTTGATAAACTTGCTCTATATTAGTGCCACAAACCCTAGTTTCTCCTATGGTTGTGATAAAATTTGTATCTCCTGACCAGCGTGGCACTAGATGATAATGACAATGAAAAGCTATGCCAGCTCCTGCATCTTTGCTTAAATTCATACCGATATTCACCCCATTTGCATGAATTTGCTCTTTTAAAATTTTCACCCCCAAACGCACAAAATGGCTCATTTCTCGCCAAATTTCATCGCTTAAATTTTCTATATGCTCTTCATGTACATAAGGAATCACCATAAAATGCCCCGCAGAATAAGGATAGCGGTTCATCACTCCAAAACAATGCTTTGCTCTAAAAATCACGCCTAATTCTTTATCGCTTTTGATCTTATTAGCACAATCACAAAATGGACAAACGCTTTTTTCTTTTTCAAAATACTCACTCCGCCATGGTGCATACAAATACTGCATTTTCCCTCCTTAAAGCAAAGCTTTTAAAGCCTTTCCTTCATCTTCCTCACGCATAAAATATTCGCCGATTAAAAAAGCATCAACGCCTAAATTTTGCAAATGCTCTAAAAATTCTTTATTTTCTAAACCACTTTCTGCAATGATGATTTTTGAATTTGGGATTTGTGGGATAAGTTTTTCACACAAACTCATATCCATAGTAAAATCCTCTAAATTACGATGATTGATACCAATGATATCCGCTCCAGCAAAAATTGCCTTACTCAAATCCTCTTTGTCATGGATTTCAACCAAAGCCTCAAGACCTAAATGTCTTGCAAACTCAAGCAGTTTTTTAAGCTCTTTCATGCTTAGCATTTTAGCGATTAACAATACAAAATCCGCCCCATAAACCAAAGCTTCTAAAATTTGATACTCATCAAAGATAAAATCTTTTCTAAGTAAAGGAATTTGCGTATAACGGCGTATAAGACTTAAGTATTCTAAAGAACCTTTAAAAAAATGTGGCTCAGTCAAAACAGAAATCGCCGCAGCTTTGTTCTTCTCATAATTTAAGGCAATACTCAAAGGATCAAAGTCTTCTCTAATGACTCCCTTGCTAGGGCTTGCTTTTTTTACTTCTGCTATGATTTTAACTTCTTTTTCTACTCTTTTTAAAGCCTTCATCACATCTTTTGGAAAGAAAGAATTTGAAGCTAAAGAACGCCCTAGCATATCATAAGGAAGTTTTAGTTTGCGTTCTTTTAAATCTTCTTTTGTTTTTTCAAAAATTTTATCCAATATCATGGTTTTATACACGCCTTTATCGCTTTTATATGAGCTTTACTCTCATCAGAATTTGCAAATTCTTTATCATCTAATGTTTGTTTTAAAATTTCCCATGCTTGCTTACAATTGCCTAGTTTATAATACCCCCAAGCTAAAGAATCCAAATAATACAAATTCTGCGGATCTTTTTCTAAAGCAAGTTTCACAAGCTCTATACCTTTTTTAACATCTAAATCATAATCTATAAGCAAATATCCATAGTAGTTTAAATACAAAGCATTGCTATCTTTATCGATAGCTTGTTCGAATTTTTCTTTTACAGAATCAATTACTTTTGGAGTGATTTTTTTAGCTTCATTTGCAGATTCAAATTCAAAAACTGCCGCTCGTAGAAGATATTCTTTATTTTTTGTTTTATGATAAAGAGCTAAACTCATTTTTTTAGCATCATCAAAGCGTTTTAAATTCTGATACAAAGCGAGTTTAATATCATCATCTAAATCATACTGCAAAGAAATTTTTAAAGCTTCTTCTGTTTTGCCTTGAGAATTTAAAAGCTCAACCAAAGCCAATGCAAAACTTTTATTTTTGGTAAGTTGATAAAGCTCTTTATATATACTTTTTAAAGCTTCGATATTTTTTTCATCAAAATAAATTTTAGTAAGCAAGACGCAAGTTTTGAGAGTGCAACCATTGGTTTTTCTTGAAAATTCTAAAACATTTTTAATATTTAAAGTATCATTTAAAATCGCATAAATTCCTATGAGTTTAAATAAAATTTCTTCATTTTGCACTTGATTATAAGCAGATCTATAGTACTTTGTGGCATTTTTTAAATCATTTTTTTTAACCAAAATATCTCCGTAAAGCTCTAAATTTCTAGGATCACTATCCTTTTTTGTTAAAAGCTCTTTCATAAGTTTTTGAGCATTATTGATATCATTTGAATTTAAAGCATAAAGAGCACTAAGTCGCTTAAGATTGTCATTTTGATTTAAATAAGGCTTTGCTAGATTATTTAACTCTGCTTGCTTGTCAAGATTGTTTGCCAAAGTAAGTAAAAATGCATTTTCTAAAAAATGAGTATTATTGTAATCTTGATAAAGACTTAAAAATTCATCTCTGGCTTTTTTGTATTGTTTATAATACTCATAATTATAAGCCTTCACAACCCTTAAATCAAAATCATTGCTTTTATATTTTGTATAATCAGGATAAACAACATTGATTTTTGAACTTCCACAAGCTGCCAAAAAAAAGGCTACTAAGACAAATAACAAATACCTATACATTCTTTTTCTAATTCCTTTTGATGTGTTTTAAAATATTCCCAAAATGGAAAAGTTCTGCATTGTTTTGGACGAAAATCGTAGATACTGCAATTTCTTTTTTGAGTATCAAAAAAAATGCAAGCAAAGCCATCTTCAAATTCGACTTCCTTAAAACTCATTTTAAAGCCCACTTTTCTCAAGTATTTTTCAGCAAATTCTTTGCTTTCTAAATTTAAATGCTTTCTTAATGCTTCTAATTCTTCCATGCTCGCAAAAATATTGCCACTTTCTCCAGTGCAACACTTTCCACCGCATTTCTCACAAGCATTTTCATCAAAAGCATAAGAAAAATTTTTATCAAATATCATAACTTTTTAACCTAAATCTTAAGTGAATTTCTTGCATTTGTTTGCTTAAAATTTCATTTTCATATACAAAAAAAGGAGGTAAAATCTCACAAGGCGATTTTGAACCTTTTTTTACCTGTATCAAAACAAGTCTTGCTTTTTTATTTTGATGTGTATGTACAAAGCAAAGCTTTGTTATTTTTATTTTCATATCTTTTAAAATAAAACAAATTTCATCTAAAGCTAAAGCTTCATAGCAAAAATACAAAGTACCATTTGGCTTAAGCATAGAATTTGCTTTAGTTAAAAAGCTATGCAAGGGTAAAAATTCCTGAAATTTACTTATAGCTTTATGCTGATCTTCACTCTTGTAAGCTCCTTGTCTATAAAATGGAGGATTGCAAACTATGAAGTCAAATTTTTTTATGCTTTGAAATTGATTGAAATCATCATGAAAAATATCGCCTTGTATTTGGTTGGATTTTAAATTTTTTTCAATCAATTTTATATTTTCTTTTTGAATATCAATCAAAGATAAACTTAAATTTGCAATATTTTTTTTAAGTAAAATACCTATGATACCACAGCCTGCACCTACATCAAAAACAGCGCCTTTAATTCCTTGTTTTAAAATAAAATCAGCTAAAATTAAAGAATCACTATTGTAACGATACCCTTGTGATAATTGTGCTAGCGTAATCAAATCTGACATATATTTTAATGCGTTGGAATTTTAATGCGTTTTGGAGGTTGTTCTTTAAATATATTTTGTTCTTTTGTTATATTATTATCTTCTTTAAAATTTACTGGGCTTTGTGCTGTCAAAAAAGAAATTACAAAAGTTATAAAAAAAGCAATTTTTATCATAATAACACCTCATAAAATGGTGTCCACGGCGAACACCTAACAATAACTATAAAATACCATAAAATATAAATTTTAAATATTTCAAATTTAATTTGGCTACAAAATGGCTACAAAAATTAAAATATAAAAATAGGTTTTTCTTTCTTTTCTATTTTTTCATTTAATATATCTGCAGTTTCAAAATTATACCATAAAGTTGGATTAATTGCATCTTTTGCTAATTCTTCAGTTTCGCTTCCATTTCCACCTTCATTATCAGAATCATCGCTTTGCTCATTTATCATATCAGGAGTATCTGCTGTAATGCTTTGAACAACATCAAAAATCTTACTAGCTCCACTTAGTAAATTTCCAATAATATTTAAAGTTGATTCAAAAGTTGTCATTTCTTGTGCTGCTTGTGCTGTATTTTTTGTAAAATCTGCAGCTAAATTCCAATTATTAGCACCCCAAGCACCTAAAAAATTAACCAAACCCCAAACAGCATTAAGAATTGAAAATAATTTATTTCCAGTAAGTGAACCCACGGCTAAACCTAAGCTAATTCCTAGTGTGATACCCGCAGCTACATTCTCACTCACTCCTATCAATGTTCCTAGCCATGCACCTTGTCCGCCAATCCACCAAGTAGCTACAGCCAAAATAATAGTAACAATAGGTGCCAAAAAGCTTAAAATTCCTTTGCTTGATTTTTCGTATACATAAAGATAATAAAAACTATCCCATAATGCAAACCATCTATCTCTACGCCCATAAGGCAAATTTGAACTTTTTCTATATAGCGGATATACGCTTGGCGTAACACTTGTATCTTTTTTTCCAAAGCTTTGATTATTGAGGTAAGAATAAGAATAAGCAATATAAGGCTCTTCATAACAAACTAAATTAAAACCATTATAAAAACATAAAGGAGTTGCATATTTGCATTTATAATTTTCTTTGATAGAATTAAATACTTCAAAAAAAGATATCTTTTTGCTTGTTAAAGTATAATATATTTTACTCGGATCACTTTCCCTAGTTTTTTGTGCTTTCTCATATACACTATAGGTTATTTCTACTTTTTCAATTCTAAATATACTCTCATTTAACTCCTTAAAATCACTAAAAAATTTTTCAACATCAATGCATAATTTTTTATAAGGTTTTCCAAAAGTTGGTTTAAATTCAACATTTTCTACTTTAATTTCTGGTATTTTAATATCATCAATACTAGGATATATCCATTCATTATTTTTTTGGATGGTTTGAGAAAAAATAACTACTTCTATATCATTTATAAGCATTTCATAATTTATATTTTCCAATGCCTTATTTAATATATCTTTGAAATTTATTTTTTCATCAATATAAAAAAATCCTTTTCCATTATATTTCCAAGCTTTTTCTTTTTCAAATAAAAGAGCTAAATTATTTGGAAAACCATAATAATACTGCATACTTCCTAAATTATAATTAGTTCTTATTTCGCAAATATCATGATATATTCCATTTTCACTACTAGGATCTCCCTGATAAGGTTTGTATGGATCTTGCCCTACGAAAAATTGGTTAAGTCCTAAATCATTATAGTTTTCCTTATTATAAGGTGCAGTGCTAGAACTTTTAATGTTATATTTTTTCACTATATACGAATTTTTAAATAGCGGATGGTTTATATTTTGAATTTGACTTCTACCTTTTCTTACAAGTTGTTTATGTAAAAGCTCAACATATTTATTTACCCCTATCATAGCATAGGTAAACCATTGTTTATATACTTCTTGTGTATCCAATTCTCCTATGTTTGATGGATAAGCAGGCTTAAGAGTATAATTTCTCATAAGCCTTTTTTCATCTATAAGCATTATGAAGACTTTTCTATATTTTCTATCTTTTCTTTAACAAGCTTCATAATTTCTTGTGGTATATCAAGACCACCGGTACAATATCCAAATTGAACACTCTGTGTAACTTTTGCAGCTTCTATTCTTAAATTATCATCTATCTGTGAAGTTTGTCTAGCTATTAATGCAGGTTTTGCTTTTTCTGTTTCTGTTTGAGCTCTTAAAAGTAAAGCTTTTTCAGCGTTAAGCTCGTTTTCATCGCCTTGTAAAATCATGGATAAAGCTGTATTTTGACTTTGTGCTACTATGGTTTGTCCAACACTTACTAATGCTTGTGCTAAGCTTTGAAATTGTTGGTCATTTCTTATAACATTATCGTTTCCAAATTGTTCTAAAAGCTTTTTAAATTCTCCAAATGGAGATTTTTCTGCTAAACTCATTTCTAAAATTTGCGGATAAATTTCTTTAAATGCTTCAAGTCTTTTGTTGTAATCAACATTTGTATTACTCATTATTTAGCTCCTTTATTTTACTTATCTGAATTTCACATTGTCTGTATTTATAGAAAAGCATAGAATAGGCATTTAAAATATCTAGTTCATTTTTTGCTATTGGCTTTTCAAGTGGGCTTAATGTTAGTAGTTCTTGCGGAATTCTTACTTTTTGAATTTCTATTTTGGTTACTACTTGTTGAGTTTGCATCCCACAACCTATCAACGACATTGTTAAAAAGCTTGGTAATATTATTTTCATTGCTTTTATAAATGTATTCTTTAACATATTCTATCCTTTCTTTAACTTCGTTTTTTTGATTGTTTGCTTCATTGATTGCTTTTAATTCTGCTTTATGAATTTGCGTAAGTTCTTTTAGCCTTGCTTCGTTGTTTTTATTAATCTCTAAAGCTAAGGCTAAATCATTTTGACTTTTTTCTAATTTTACCTTTGTGCTATCAAGTCTTAGATAAAAATATCCTGTTAAGATTGCCATTAAAGCTAAGGCTATATAAAGCTTTGCATTTCCAAATAAAAGATTTATCATATTTGTTTTAGAAGTTTAAGTAAGGTTTTTGTATAATACCCCTAAGGGTTAGCCGTAGGTCTGACCCCCTATGGCTAAATT
>NZ_MJYJ01000054.1:0-2644 GCF_001763255.1 Campylobacter sp. BCW_4338 | reverse complement strand
TCCACCTTTTAAAAGTGAGTATTTTAGTGCTTGTGTAGTGCATGATTTTTTATGTGAAAAAGCAAAATCAAGAAAAGATTACAAACTTGCTGATCTTGTTTTAAAAGAAGCAATGCAAGCTTTAGAAATAAATAAATTTAAGATTTTTGTTTTTTATTGCTCTTGTAATTTATTTCATCAGATCAAATGTTTAATAAAGGGGATAAGATGAGCGTGGATTTAAGAGAAATTGCCATAAAAACAGAAGAAATCAATAAAGATTTTAGTGAAGCTTTAGAAATTTTAAAAGAACTTTTTAAAAATGGAGTAAAACCAAGCGATGAAAGTATTAAAAATGCTATAAATGAAGTTTTAACAAGTTTTAACTTTATAAAACAAAGTGAATTAAAAGAAAAACTAGAAGCTTTACTAGAAGAGCTTGACATCAATGCAAATATCAATGAAGAGAGTTTAAAAGAAGTTGTATTAAAAGTTGTTTTAGAAAATCAAGAAAGTTTAAAAGGTGATAAAGGAGATCCTTTTACTTATGAAGATTTTACAGAAGAACAGCTTGAAAATTTAAAAGGGCAAGATGGAGCTAAAGGAGCTGATGGTAAAAGTGCTTATGAACTTTGGCTTGAAAATGAAGAAAACACGGGAAAAAGTCAAGATGAATTTTTAGAAAGTTTAAAGGCTCAAACACCAACAAAAGAAGAAATTAAACCTATTATAGAAGAGATGCTCGAAGATATGAAATTAAATTTAGGCATTAATGGAATAAAAGTATCTAATTCTATTCCCACTCCAAAAACAAAAGCTAATGTTAATGATTTAATTATAACTTATAATGAAAATGTAAAACAACTTTGGCTTTGTGTGGCAAGTGATGATAAATACACAAGTTGGATTAATTTGCTTGGAAATGAAAATATTACAGCACAAGAGTTGATTATTATTAGTTTTGATACAAATTTAAATAGTGGTCAATATGGCGGATGTTTAAGTGATTTGCGTTTTGGTTTTGAAAATTCTTTAGCAAGCACTACGCAAATTATAAAAGGACTTAATGAAGGCAGTTTTTTAATCACTAAAGATGGAATGGGTTTAAAATCTAAAAATTATACTGAAGTTAGCGTTCTTTCAAAACCAAGTAAAAATCAAATAGAAGGAAATATCAAAACGAGCGGAATTTATAATGATCCTGCTTGGCATAATATTACCAATGCTTTAAAAAAATATGATGGCAATGCAAATGAATGCTGTCTTTGGGCTTCTAATATAAAAAATAGTGTAAGTATAGAGCTTTTTACAAATGAAATTCCTATGAGTCTTTTTTATAGGCAAGCTGGATATTATGGAAATGTCAATCTTTCAAATATAAAAATGCAAAAAGCCCTTAGAGTTCAAAATGAAATTATAGTCGAGAGAAGCTTTATAGGAATAAAAAAAGAAATTGATAAAACTACCTATGGTGATAATGCTTTTTTATTTGAATTTGAAGAAGAAAAATGAGTTTAAATCTAAAAATAAAATACAAAAAATAAAAAGAAAGGAATTATAATGAAAATAACAATTAATAGAAGATACATAGGTAAAACTTGTGTTATTGGTAAATTTAAGGTTTTAGATGATGAAGAAAAAATTCTTTTTGAATGCTTTTCTTTGGAAGAAGACAAAGAAGGTTTAGAGAGTGGCAAAGATTTAAGAATACCTGAAGGAAATTATAATTTAAAAAGACATCCGGGAAGTCGGTTTGAAGCGACTTTAAGAAAGATTACAGGGAACGATAAGGACACTATGTTAAATGTTTATAATGATTTAGTGCCTTATGAAAGACACATTTTAATACACTGGGGAAACACTGACAAAGATACTGAAGGTTGTATTTTGCTAGGACTTACCAAAGATAACAATAACGAAAGCATAGGACAAAGCAGACAAGCTTGTAAAGAATTTTATGATTTGGTGTATGGTAAAAATCTTGAAGACATTAAATTAGAAATAACAAATGAGTTAGCATAGAAAGGAGATAAAAGTTTAAGTAGGTTAAAGTTTACACCCCGCTTTTGCGGGGCAAGGCTAATAAGCCTTGACTATAATTACACAAAGTAGTATAATTATAATTATAAACTTCTGGTATGACATTTATATCACCACCTTTCGCGGGTGGAATTTAGCCATAGGGGGTCAGACCTACGGCTAACCCTTAGGGGTATTATACAAAAACCTTACTTAAACTTCTAAAACAAATATGATAAATCTTTTATTTGGAAATGCAAAGCTTTATATAGCCTTAGCTTTAATGGCAATCTTAACAGGATATTTTTATCTAAGACTTGATAGCACAAAGGTAAAATTAGAAAAAAGTCAAAATGATTTAGCCTTAGCTTTAGAGATTAATAAAAACAACGAAGCAAGGCTAAAAGAACTTACGCAAATTCATAAAGCAGAATTAAAAGCAATCAATGAAGCAAACAATCAAAAAAACGAAGTTAAAGAAAGGATAGAATATGTTAAAGAATACATTTATAAAAGCAATGAAAATAATATTACCAAGCTTTTTAACAATGTCGTTGATAGGTTGTGGGATGCAAACTCAACAAGTAGTAACCAAAATAGAAATTCAAAAAGTAAGAATTCCGCAAGAACTACTAACATTAAGCCC
>NZ_MJYJ01000053.1:0-58867 GCF_001763255.1 Campylobacter sp. BCW_4338 | reverse complement strand
ATTGTTAATTTTAAAATAAAAATTATCCATGAAGAAAACATAGAACTTGGGATAATGGCTAATTCTTTGTTAAGTTTTCAAAAATTAATGGATAGTTTTATATCAAAAGAGCACGGTATAACACAAAGTAAAATTTTTTTAGAAAAAGTTGAAACTGGCAGTGATATATATTCTTTGGTTTTTGAAATAGCAGGAGAAGTTTTGCCTATTATTGCACCTATTCAAGCATTAAATGAATTTATAGAACTTATTATATCTTTTAAAAATATCAAATCAAAAAGTATAGAAGAAATAGAAGAAAATCCGCATTTTACTAAGTATAATGCCAATAATTTAAAAAATATATTTGCACCCGTTACTATAAATCAAAATACTTTTTTTATCAATCATAAAGGTGAAGAACTTTTGAGAATAAATAGTGATGAAGCTGAGCTTATTTATGAAAATGCTAATTACATTTGCGAAAAAAAGGAAATTGAATATCAAAAGATACATGAAAATGCTTTGATAACGATGTATAAAACTACAAATAAAATAGACAATAAAACAAAACATAAGGCAAAGTGCGATGCTTTAAGTCCTTATGCGGTTGATGTTAGTTTTAGTGATGAGAAAATAGCCGAAGAAGTTTTGAAAAATCCTTATGGATTTAATTTTTTAGTAGATTTAGAGTATTATAAAAACGATAAAAATAAAATCATTTTATATAGAATTTTTAACATAAAAGATAAAATATTTTTAGAATAAAAGAAAGGAGTAGCATGGCAGAAGAGAAAGAAAACATTGTTAAAAGAGTTTGTAAAGAGTTAAATATCACACAAAAGGAGTTAAGCGAGATTTTGGGGGTGCATCTTACTACTATTCAAAAATGGGTAGCTAATGATAATGATTTGCCTTTACAAGCTAAAAAATCTTTAAATTTGGTATTAGAAAATCATCGTTTAAAAACAAGACTTAAAATACTTGATGAGTTTGTAAGATTATTTAAAGAGCTTCAAAAATAAGCATTTAAAGGTGTAAAGAAATTCTTTATACCTTTAAAATACAGAAAATTTATATATTTATTTTTAAAAAATATATATATTTTCTATAAAATATATTGACTTTTATATAATATTTATGTATAATTACTCTAAGAATACAGAATAATTCTGTAATGTTCTTTTAAAGTAAGAGTGTTTTAAGTTAGTTTTGTTAAAATTTGACTATGTTAGAGTTACTTAAGAACATAGGACTTGGCTTATTTGTCAATGGTAATTATACTTTACTTAGTGGCAACATCACACTAAATAACACTTATATAGTGTTTGGCAGTGTGGCACTTATGGCACTTAGTATTTATGCAGATAGAAAGGAGAAAAAATGAGCGGCGAATATATAATCAGTGGATTTTTAACAATTTGCCTTATTATTGCTTCTTATGAGGCTTACAAAGCTTATAAAAAGGTAAAAAAACAACACTAAACTTATAAAACACTCTTGCTTTTAAATTAAAAAGCAAGAGTAATTATGCAAACTTTAACCCCAAAAACAATTTTTTTAAATACAGAAGTTGCAATATCTTATGAAACTTCAAAACAAAACATAAATAGCACTAAAAACTATCACGCTGATGAGCTCATAGAAAATATACACTATTTCTATGATTATGAGCAAACCAAAGGCGGAAGACAAAGAGTAATCAAATGGACCTTAGAAGGTGTTTATATGCTAGGCTTTTTTATAAAAAGTCCTAAGGCTAAAGAATACCGCAAAAAAGTAGCTAAGCTTTTAAGAGAGCAAACACAGGCTAGATTTAAAACCCTAAGCGATGAAAATCTAAGGCTTAATTCTTTAAATCATCATCAAAAAATAGGTTATAAATCTCAATTAAAACAACAAAAGGAACATTATGAAAACAAAATCAAAGCCCTAAAATACGACTTAGAAAATAAAAAGGAGTTAAGCTTTAAAAGAAAGCTTAGCAAGGAAGAATTACTAGAGCTTAGAAAAATACTAGCTAAGGATTATAATATGCTTTGCTTTAAAGAATGGGAATTTGAATTTTTAGCTGAAAAAATAGCATTAGAAAGTACAAAAATAACAACTTGGGATGCTGTTGTTAAGAAGCTAAAACAAACTCTTGATTATTGGCAAAATTATGATGAATACGAAGAAAAATGGAAAAAAATATTAAGGAGATGAGATGGGAATTTTAAAAAGACTTGATGAAACTATCATTATCAAAGATGATAGAAAAAATGAAAAAGAATTAGTTGAGTATTGCATTTTAGAAGGTATTTCTTTAAATGATGCAAACTTAGAAAATCTAAATTTAAGTGGTTTGGATTTTGATAATGTATTTATAAATGGTGCTAGTTTTAAAAACGCTAATTTAAATGATATTTCAAGCAAGAATGCATCTTTTATCGATTGCGATTTTAGTGTGGCAAGTTTCCATTTTTGTAATTTTCTAAGAACAGAATTTGAAAATTGTATATTTGAAAATGTAGATCTTAGGGATTGTATAGGAGATATGAAAAATATCTTTAGTGTTGTCTTTGATACCTATGTTATGACTTTTACAAAAAACCATAATGAATTTAGGTTATGATACTAAAACAATAAAAGAATGGCGTAATTTAAGCGTTGATAATTTAGAAGATGAAGAATAAAAATGGCTTTGGAGTTATTACAAGGATACTATTTTTGAAATTATAGATAAAAGATTAGGAATTGAAAATGGTTAAAAAATATTTTAGAGAAAAAGAATTGAGCGAATATTTAGGAGTTAGTATAACATCATTATTTAGGTTAAGACAAGATGGTAAAATACCTTACATTCGCATAGGAAAATCCATAAGATATGAAATAAAAGAAATAGAAAATGGCTTAAAGCTAAAAGACATTAAAAGCAAAACTCACAAAGAGAATTTAAGTAATTTCCATACCATTGCATAAGTTTTACTCTTAAATCAATTGCCTTGGCTCTGTTGTAAGCCCTTTCTATTTCATTGCCGCTTATATGATGCAATATCATTTCTGCTATATCTTTACTAATACCTTGCTGAATTAACTCATTGCTTTTATTAGTATAAACACTTCTAAAAGTAGAACGATATCCATGTATAGTGTGCTCTAAATTATAAAATTTAAAAAATCTTACAGCAAAATTCTCGCTAATAGTTCCATTATTATTAGCGAAAATATACTTTTTATCTCCATTTAAAATTCTTTGTATATCTAGTATCTTTAAAGCATATTTATTTAAAGGGATAATATTATCACCATTAGTTCTTACTTTCATTTCATCTGCTTTTATAATCCAAAGATTGTTTTCAAAGTCAATATCACTCCATTTAGCAAATCGAATATTTTTACTTCTTTGTGCTGTTAAAAGCGTAAAATAAATTGCATTAATTACAGTTGTATTTGTCCGTGGATGATTTTTATATTCTTTCATACATTCTAACATATTTTTTATTTCTTGTTCTTCTACTATAGCTTTAAAATGTTTAACTTTATTGTGATTTGCTTCATTGTAAAATTTCTTTAAATCTTTCAATTGAAGTATTATATCTGTTTTTAAGTCACCTCTTTGTCTACTAATCTCAAATATCCTACATAGCAAAGATATATTTTTATTTATTGTTTCGTATATTCCTTTTTTCTGCATTAAATCATAAATAGGTAGAAAATCATCTTTTTTCAATTCATTTATATCTTTTTATCCCAAAGTTGGAATAATATATTTTTTAAAAATTGACTGTTCTTTTTTGATTGTAGCTGAATTTAATTTTTTAGATTTTATATCAACATAAAGAAAATTTGCTTTTTCAAGTATCATAATCTTATCATTTTTGCCGATAAATTTTCCATCATACATTGATTTTAAAAGATCTTTTGCTTTTTCTCTTGCATTTGTAACATTTAAAACACCTTTTTGGCATTCCCCTATTGTTATAAAATTTTTAAATTTTGAAGCTCTTAAATAAAAAACTTTTTTACCCGTTGGATTAACTCGGACATATAATTCTTTTGGTTCTCCTACGCTAATCATATACCTTTTATCTTTTATTTCTAAATTGTCTATATCTTTTTGAGTTAGCATTAAAAAAACTTTTTTTAGTATTTTTGTAGCCAGAATTAGCTTTTTTACTTTGGCTACATAAATGGCTACAGAATTATAAGAAAAAATAGAAAAAATTTCAATCATAATGAAAAATTTTAATGTAGAAAAGTTGTTAAAATAGTGTATTTTGTATCTTAATATTACTTAATGAATTACTACTTGGTGTCCACGGCGAGATTCGAACTCACGGCCTCAAAATTAGGAATTTTGCGCTCTATCCTGCTGAGCTACGAGGACAGAAAGCGGGAAAAATCCCGCTAAAAATTTAACCGTTTCTTTTTTTGATGATTTCATCCGCAACATTTTTAGGAACTTCATCATAGTGATCAAATTCCATAGAATAAGTCGCACGACCTTGAGTTTGACTTCTAAGATCAGTTGAATAACCAAACATTTCAGCCAAAGGACAAAATGCTGTGATGATTTTATTTCCACCACGCTCATCCATGCTATTTACTTGACCACGACGTTTGTTAAGATCGCCAATAACATCACCCATGTAATCTTCAGGAGTTTCTACTTCGACTTTCATCATAGGCTCTAAGATCACAGCGCCTGCTTTTCTAGCACCTTCTTTAAAGCCCATAGAAGCAGCAAGTTTAAACGCCATCTCAGATGAATCCACTTCGTGATAACTTCCATCATAAACAGTTACTTTAACATCTTCTACAGGATAACCTGCTAAAACACCATTTTGTAATGCTTCTTGAACACCTTTATCAACTGCAGGAATGTATTCTTTTGGAATCACCCCACCTTTGATATCATTAACAAATTCATATCCACTACCTGGCTCAAGTGGTTCAAGGCGTAAGAATACATGTCCATACTGACCACGACCACCTGATTGTTTAGCGTATTTGTATTCTTGTTCAACAGCTTTTCTAATAGTTTCACGATAAGCAACTTGTGGTTGACCTACTTCAGCTTCAACTTTAAATTCACGAAGCATTCTATCAACGATAATTTCAAGGTGTAACTCACCCATACCTGAAATAATAGTTTGACCACTTTCTTCATCTGTAGAAACTCTAAAACTTGGATCTTCTTGTGCTAATTTATTTAAAGCAATAGACATTTTTTCTTGATCAGCTTTAGTTTTTGGCTCAACTGCAACAGAAATAACTGGATCTGGAAAATCCATTCTTTCAAGGATTACCTTATCTTTTTCACTTGCAAGAGTATCCCCTGTTAAAGTATCTTTAAGTCCTACAACAGCACCAATTTCTCCTGCGTAAAGCACTTTAATCTCTTCTCTTTTGTTAGAGTGCATTTTTAACAAACGACCAATTCTTTCTTTTTTATCTTTAGTTGAGTTATAAGCATAAGAACCGCTTTCTAAACAACCGCGATAAACACGCACGAAAGTAAGTTGTCCTACAAATGGATCTGTCATGATTTTAAATGCAAGTCCTGCAAACTCGCCATCATCGGTTGATTTTACAGAAACTTCTGTGCCATCTTCATATTCACCCTTGATATTTGCCACTTCATCAGGAGCTGGTAAATAAGCCACAACAGCATCAAGTAAAGGCTGAACCCCTTTATTTTTAAACGCTGTACCGCAAAGCATAGGAACGATAGAAAGACTTAAACATCCTGCTTTAATCCCTGTTTTAATCTCTTCAAGGCTTAATTCTTCTCCGCCTAAATATTTTTCCATCAACTCATCTGAAGTTTCAGAAACTGCTTCTATCATTTTTGTACGATATTCTTCTGCCTTTTCTTTAAGTTCAGCTGGAATTTCTTTTTCTACATAATCAGTTGGCTTAGTATCATCTTCCCAAACTAAAGCTTTCATAGTTACAAGATCGATTACGCCTTTAAAATTATCCTCAGCACCAATTGGAATTTGAAGTGGAACTGGATTAGCTTTTAAACGGTTGCGAATTTGATCTTCTACATTGTAAAAATTTGCACCGATTCTATCCATTTTGTTTACAAATACTATTCTTGGAACACCGTATTTATTTGCTTGTCTCCAAACTGTTTCACTTTGAGGTTGCACCCCACCCACTGAACAAAATACCGCAACAGCACCATCAAGAACACGCATAGATCTTTCAACTTCAATTGTAAAATCAACGTGGCCTGGAGTGTCAATAAGGTTGATTTGATGGTCTTTCCAAAAACAAGTTGTAGCCGCAGAAGTGATAGTAATCCCACGCTCTTTCTCTTGTTCCATCCAGTCCATAGTTGCAGCACCATCATGAACTTCACCGATTTTATGACTCATGCCTGTAAAGAAAAGAATTCTTTCAGATGTAGTCGTTTTACCCGCATCGATGTGAGCAGCAATACCGATATTTCTAACTTTTTTTAAAGGAGTACTTCTTGACATACACACTCCTTCTTACCAACGATAGTGAGCAAATGCTTTATTTGCTTCAGCCATTTTATAAGTATCTTCTTTCTTCTTAAATGAAGCACCTTTGCTATTAGCAGCATCTAAAAGCTCAGCTGCAAGTTTATCAATCATAGTTCTTTCACTTCTTTTTCTTGCAAAAGAAATAATCCAACGAATCGCCAAAGCTTGTTGTCTAGCAGGGCGAACTTCTACTGGAACTTGATAGGTTGCACCACCTACACGACGAGATTTCACTTCTAATAAAGGCTTGATATTTTCAATCGCATCATTAAAAATATCAATACCTTTTTTCTCGCCACCTTTTTTATCAATAGCTTCTAAAGCACCATACATAATTGTTGTAGCTGTGCTTTTTTTACCATCATACATTAAAGAATTAATAAATTTTGTGATTACTTTATTACCATAAATCGGATCAGGCAAGACTTCTCTTACCGGAGCTTTTCTTCTTCTCATTATTTTTCCTTCAAATTTTAAATTTTACTCAAACAAAATCAAATCTAACGGATTTGTCTGTATGAATGATTATTTTGCAGCGCCTGCTTTAGGGCGTTTAGCACCATATTTAGAACGAGAAACTGTTCTTTTTGCAACACCTGCTGTATCAAGAGCACCACGAACGATGTGATATTTAACCCCTGGTAAGTCTTTTACCCTACCGCCACGCACTAAAACAATGCTGTGTTCTTGCAAGTTATGACCTTCACCGCCGATATAGCTGATCACTTCAAAGCCACTAGTAAGTCTTACTTTGGCAACTTTTCTTAACGCTGAGTTTGGTTTTTTAGGTGTTGTAGTATAAACCCTAGTGCAAACTCCCCTTCTTTGTGGACAATTTTTAAGCGCTGGAGATTTAGATTTTTCTAAAACTTTTTTGCGCTCTTTTCTAACCAATTGATTTATGGTAGGCACAATAATTCCTTTCTTTAAAAATGTAATAAACTTTGGATGATATCTAATTTTTGCTTATAATTTAGTTAAAAAATATTTAAATGAGGAAATATAGCCCTAAAAAAGGGCTATTGATAAAAAGTTATTCTTGTTCTTTAAGTTTTAAATTTTGTTCACCATAAAGCCCTGTTCCAACAGGTATCATTCTACCTAGAATAACATTTTCTTTTAAATCTTCTAAGTAGTCAAATTTACCCGCTATACTTGCTTCGGTTAGAACTTTAGTAGTTTCTTGGAATGAAGCTGCAGAAATCACACTATCACTTCCAATCGCTGCTCTTGTTACACCTAAAAGCACAGGCTCAGCAATAGCAGGTTCTCCACCCATTCTAATGATTCTTTCGTTTTCTTCACGGAATTTACGTCTTGAAACCAAATCACCCTCGATAAATTTCGTATGTCCACTATCTACAACTTTTACTTGTCTTAGCATTTGAGAAACGATAACTTCTATATGTTTATCAGAAATCACAACACCTTGTCCGCGATAAACTTGTTGAATTTCAGAAATCAAATAATAATGCAAGGCTTTTTCACCTAAAATTTTAAGCACATCATGACTTGAAACAACTCCATCTGTAAGTTTTTCACCTGCATGGATAAACTCGCCATCTCTTACTTGAATGTGTTTTGATTTATCTATTAAATACTCAGCACTTGTACCATCTTCTGCTTGGATAATAATTCTTTCTTTAGAACGCAAAGGTTTATCAAAACGAACAACACCATCAATTTCTGCAATCACAGCCGCATTTTTTGGTTTTCTTGCTTCAAAAAGTTCAGAAACTCTTGGAAGACCTCCTGTAATATCTTTTGATTTAGCTGCAGCTTTTGGAGTTTTTGCTAAAATATCTGCTTGAGCGATTTTATCACCATCATGAACAAAAATAACGGTTTTTGGTTCAAGCTGATAACGCACAGCCTTATCACCTTTTCCTGCAATTACCAAAGTTGGTCTAACTCCGCTTGGCAAATACTCATTAATCACTAAAGAACGCTTACCTGTAGCTTCATCAATTTGCTCATCAGCACTATAACCTGCTTCAATATCCTCAAAGCTTATAACACCATCAATTTCTGCAATGATAGTATTATTATAAGCATCCCATTCTGCAATCACTTTTCTTTCTTTTTTAGGAGCACTTGCAATGATGGTATTTGCATCATCGATTTTTTCACTATCATTAAATTCTATCTTAGATTCTCTTGGGATATAGTGTCTTTTTGCTTCTCTATCATTTTCATCAGCAATCACCACAAAGAATCCTTTTTCTTTAACAATATCGCCTTTTTTAACATTTTTTACTCTATCTAAACCATCGCCTTTAAGGATATAAAATTTAAGCGTTCCCTTTTCTCCTGCTTTGATATTTTGTACCACGGGCTCGCCATCTTCTACTAAAATTTCACTCGCAAAAGGAATACGATTAGGAACGTTCCAACCCTCTTTAATCACTTCCACGATACTTTCATTTTCTTCTACTTGCATACCACTTTGATATGGCAAATAAAGTTTTCCATCTATACTACCACTTACGCCTGCTAATTCATTTGGTTTAGCAAGATCGTATTTTCTTAGTATGTATTTTACTTCTTGTTTTTTATCTTTAATAGAAACAATCACATCTTCATGAATATTTTCTATATTAATCACACCTTTAAATGGAGTTTTGATTTTTGGCTCCACAAGTAAAATCGCCGCATTTCTACGATTTGCTACGATATTTTTACCTTCTTTATTTTTATAAGTTTTAAGATTATAAAATCTTATAAAACCTTCTTTTTGTGCGCTTACTTGTCTATCTTGTAAATCCGTACTTGCAGTCCCCCCGCTGTGGAAAGTTCTTAGAGTTAGCTGCGTCCCTGGCTCGCCGATAGATTGAGCGGAAATAATTCCTACTGCTTCACCTGGTTTTACTAATTTACCTTCGCCAAGATTGATACCATAACATTTTGCACAAATTCCTTTTTTAGCTTTGCAAGTAATAGGAGTGCGGATATTGACACTTTTTATACCGCTTTCTCCAAGAATTTTTGCTTTTTCCTCATCCATTAAAGTACCTTCTGCAAAAAGCACAGAATTTGTAATAGGATCGATCACATCTTCAGCTAAAACCCTGCCTAAAATTCTTTCTTCTAAAGTTTCTATAATAGAACTATCTGCGGTAATTTCATTGATTTCAACACCTTCATGCGTTCCACAATCTTCAATAGTAATTTTTACATTTTGTGCAACATCGATAAGTTTTCTTGTCAAATAACCCGCATTTGCTGTTTTAAGAGCGGTATCTGCAAGACCTTTTCTAGCACCGTGAGTTGAAATAAAGTATTCAAGAACATTTAGCCCTTCACGGAAATTCGAAATAATAGGAGTTTCGATAATAGAACCATCAGGTTTAGTCATAAGTCCTCTCATCGCAGCAAGCTGAGAAATTTGAGCCGCACTACCCCTAGCACCAGAATCTGCCATCATATAAATAGAGTTAAAACCTTCTTTATCTTTTTCTACAAGCTTCATCATCTCTTTTGAAAGGACATTATTTGTACTTTTCCAAATATCAATGATTTTATTGTATCTTTCCCCTGAAGTAATCAAACCAAGATTATAAGAATTTTGAATTTCTCTTACTTGTTTTTTTGCTTCATCGATAGCTTTTTGCTTGTCATTAGGAACAATAATATCTGCAATCGAAATTGAAATACCTGCTTTAGTTGCATACTCAAAACCTAAATTTTTAAGTCTATCCAAGAAACTTGCTGTAATCTCTAAACCACCTTGTTTATAAACATAATCCACAAGCGCGGCAATGTCTTTTTTCTTTAAGACTTTATTCCAACTATTTTCAGGCACAAAATCAGGTAAAATGGATTTAATAATCAATCTTCCTGCTGTAGTGGTAATCTTTCTACCATCTACCATAGTTTGTATACTCGCATGAATATCCAAACACTTGCTTTCAAGCGCCATCATCACTTCATCAATACCTGTACAAATTTTATGCGAACCTTTAGCACCAGCTTTTTCTAGTGAAAGATAATAAATCCCTAAAACCATATCTTGAGATGGAACGGTTACAGACTTACCGCTTGCCGGCAAAAGAATATTCATTGATGAAAGCATAAGCACTTTGCATTCTGCAATGGCCTCTTGAGAAAGCGGTACATGCACTGCCATTTGATCCCCGTCAAAGTCCGCGTTAAATGCTGCACAAACCAAAGGATGAAGTTGTATAGCCTTACCTTCCACTAAAACAGGATGAAAAGCTTGGATAGAAAGTTTATGCAAAGTAGGCGCACGGTTTAACATAACAGGATGCCCTTTTACCACCTCTTCTAAACATTCCCAAACTTCATTAGTTTTGTTTTCTATCATTTTTTTAGCTTGTTTTACTGTGGTTGCATAACCTTTTTCTTCAAGCTTAGCTAAAAGATGTGGCTTAAAAAGCTCTAAAGCCATTTTTTTAGGTAAACCGCATTGATCCATTCTAAGTTTTGGACCTACAACAATAACGCTACGACCTGAAAAATCAACCCTCTTACCTAGTAGGTTTTGTCTAAAACGTCCTTGTTTGCCTTTAATAATTTCACTTAAAGATTTTAATGGGCGTTTATTTGCTCCTTTTACAGCATTAGCACGACGACCGTTGTCAAAAAGTGCATCAACAGCCTCTTGGAGCATTCTTTTTTCATTTCTTATAATGATTTCAGGTGCATCAAGTTCCATAAGTTTTTTAAGACGTGTATTTCTATTAATAACACGACGATATAAGTCATTCACATCAGAAACTGCAAATTTCCCACCATCTAAAGCCACTAAAGGACGCAAATCTGGCGGTAAAACTGGAAGATTTGTAATCATCATCCATTCAGGACGATTTGGTACGGCTTCATCGCTATCGGTATTGGCGTTTAAATTTGAATTTAAGAAATTTTCTACAACTTTTAAGCGTTTAATGATGGTTTTTTTCTTAGCCTCTGAATTTGTAGCCGCCATTTCTTCTTTAAGCTGATTTAAAAGCGCTACAAGATCTAAATTTGCAAGTAAATCACGAACAACTTCTCCACCCATTCTTGCTTTAAAGCCACTATTTTCATAGCGTTGCATTAAATTTTGATATTGCTCCTCGTTTAAAACATCGCAATATTCCACTTTTTTAGTACTTTCATTATCATAGAAAGCATCTCCTGGGTTTTCAACGATATAAGCTTCATAATAAAGCACGCGCTCAAGATCTTTCATCTTAACACCCAAAAGCGTCCCTATACGGCTTGGAAGAGAATTAACATACCAAATATGAGCCACAGGAGTTACAAGCTCAATATGCCCCATTCTAGAACGACGCACTTTTGAATTTGCTACTTCAACACCACATTTTTCACACTTAACGCCTTTAAAACGCATTTTTTTGTATTTACCACAAAGACACTCATAATCTCTTATAGGTCCAAAAATCTTTGCACAAAAAAGCCCATCTCTTTCAGGCTTTAAGGTTCTATAATTGATAGTTTCTGGTTTTTTTACTTCTCCATAAGACCATGATTTGATTTTTTCAGGACTTGCAAGTCTTAGTTGAAACGCTTCAAAATCTCTAGGTCTTGCATCTTCTTTGATTTCTATTACTTTAAATTTACTCATTATCTTCATCCTTATCAAAAATCTCAACATCTAAAGCAAGAGATTTAAGCTCATTGGTTAATACAAAAAATGTTTCAGGAATTCCTGTTGCTGGAACATTTTCACCTTTTGTCAATGCTTTATAAGCACTAAATCTACCTTCTACATCATCTGATTTTATGGTTAACATTTCTCTTAAAGTATGAGCCGCTCCATAAGCTTCAAGTGCCCAAACTTCCATTTCTCCAAATCTTTGTCCCCCAAAGAGTGCTTTACCACCCACAGGTTGTTGGGTAACTAAGCTGTAAGGTCCTGTACTTCTTGCGTGAACTTTCTCATCAACTAAGTGGTGGAGTTTTAGCATATACATACATCCTACATGAACACGCTCTGCGATTTTCTCACCCGTGCGTCCATCATAAAGTTCTGTTTTGCCGTCCATATCTATCTTGGCCATTTCAAAAAGCTTGCTAAATTCTTCTATATTTACACCTTCAAAAACAGGAGTAGCAAATTTAACTCCTTTACTCCAGTCTCTAGCATAGTTTAAAAGCTCTTCATTGCTTAAGCTTTTAATAAATTCTTTTTCGCTTGCAAGTCTTGGAATAGAACAAATTTCAAGCATTTTTGCTCTTAATTCTTTAAGAAAATCTTTTTGCTTTCTGTCAAAAATTTCTTGAATCTGATCTCCGAGTCTAAGTCCAATTAAACCCAAATGGCTTTCTAAAATTTGGCCTATATTCATACGACTTGGAACGCCAAGTGGATTAAGCGCAATATCCACGCTTTTACCATTTGGTAAATAAGGCATATCCACTTCAGGAACTATAGTTGAAACTATACCTTTGTTTCCGTGGCGTCCTGCCATTTTATCACCGACTTTAAGCTTTCTCTTTGTAGCAATATAAACTTTAACAAGCTTAATTACCCCACTTGGTAAAATATCATCTTTTTCTAAAATTTCAAGCTTTTCATCGTGTTCTGCTTTTAATTTTTTCTTCTCATTTTGGAAATGATTTTTTAAATCATCGTATTCTTTTTGAATCTCTTTAGAATAAGCTTTAATCAAAGTTGTTAAAGTAAAACGATTGATTTTTTCAAGTTCGCTAATATCTGCAGTTTGTCCTTTTTTATAATTTTTATCTCCAATTTTTTGATCACTATTTAAAGGGGCTTTGGAAAGAAGAGCACAAACACGAAGCATTTCTTCTCTATCCATCATCAAAAGTCTATCATGATGTTCTTTTTCTAAAGCCATTTTTTCTTTATCATAAGATTTTATTGCGCGATCATCTTTTTCATAGCCTTTTTTAGTGAAAATTTTAACATCCACAACAACACCCTCTAAAGAAGCGGTTGCATAAAGTGATTTATTCACAACATGTCCTGCTTTTTCCCCAAAAATAGCTCTTAAAAGTCTTTCTTCAGGAGTTGGTTTAACCTCACCTTTTGGAGAAACCTTACCCACCAAAATCATACCTGGTTTGATATGGGTACCAATTTTTGCAATACCGCTCTCATCAAGATGTGCAACATCTTCTTCTTTTACATTTGGGATATCTTTGGTAATTTCTTCTATGCCGTCTTTTAGTTCTCTTGCTTCAATTTCTTTTTCATAAATGTGCACGCTTGTAAAGGTATCTTCACGAATAATTCTCTCACTTACAACTATAGCATCCTCATAGTTATAACCATTCCAAGGCATAAAAGCGATTAAAGCATTTTTACCTATAGCAAGTTCGCCTTGATCCATAGAAGGACCATCTGCGATAATTTGTCCTGCTTTTACTATATCACCTTTTTTAACAATAGGATGTTGAATATAATTTGTATTTTGATTGGTTCTTAAATTTTTCTCCATAGTATAATGGTCAATAAATGGACCTTTATCATCTTCACCTAAAATGAAAATACTTTTATTATCCACTTTCTCAACCACACCGCCACGCTTTGCTTTAACAGCTTCCCAAGCATCACGCGCAATAATTTGTTCCATACCTGTTCCTACTATCGGAGCTGAAGCAGTAAGAAGTGGCACAGCTTGACGTTGCATGTTTGAACCCATTAGTGCTCTGTTTGCATCATCGTGCTCTAAAAACGGAATCAAAGAAGCCGCAACCCCAACAACCATACCTGAGCAAAGATCGATTAATTGCACTTCTTCGCGTCTTGCAAGTATAGTTTCACCATCTTGTCTAGCCTCAACAAATTCTTCTACTATATTGCCTTTAGCATCAACCTTAGTTGAAGCTGGTGCGATAAATAAGCCTTCTTCTTGTGTTGCTGTAAGATAAACAACTTCATTAGTCACTTTACCATTTACAACTTTTCTATATGGTGCTTCAACAAAGCCAAGTTCATTTACTTTTGCATAAGTAGAAAGAGTGTTAATCAAACCAATATTTTGACCTTCAGGTGTTTCAACTGGACAAATTCTACCATAATGTGTCGCGTGAACATCACGCACTTCAAAACCTGCTCTTTCTTTTACAAGCCCACCTTCACCAAGCGCTGACAAACGACGCTTATGAGTAACCTCACTTAAAGGGTTGGTTTGATCCATAAATTGCGAAAGCTGACCTCCTGTAAAAAATTCAATGATAGTTGTAGTAATCATTTTAGGATTGATTAAATCATAAGGCATTACTTTATCAAGATCCGCATTTAAAGAAGTAAATTTATCTCTGATCGCCTTTTGCATTTTTGCAAGACCTAAATGAAGCTCATTGGCTAAAAGTTCACCTATAGAACGGATACGACGATTTCCTAAATGATCTCTATCATCAATATGTCCTTTACCATTTTTTACTTTAATTAAATATTTTGCAGTTTTAATAATATCTTCATTAGTCAAAACAGTAACATACTCAGGCACTTCAAGACCTAACTTATGGTTCATTTTCATACGACCCACCTTGGTAAGATCGTATCTTTCAGGATTGAAAAATAAATCATTTACAAAAGCCTTCGCTGCATCTTTTACCACAGGTTCACCTGGGCGCATAACTTTGTAAATTCTAATCGCAGCTAAATCATTTTCATCATCAATATTTTCACTTTGTTTAAGAAGTTTTAGAGTTTCTCCATCTTGAGCAAAGGAGTTAATAATCGCTGCATCAACGCCATTAGCCAAATCATTTGCTATATCAAAACTTTTTTGCTCTTTAATCTTAGCAAGCTTACTCTCATCTAACAAAGTTAAAGAATCAAATAAAACCTCTCCACTTTCTTTATCAATAATAGGATTTGCTAAATAACGATTAAGTAAAATTTCTACAGGATATTCTATCCATTTTAAACCGTCTTTAATAAGCTGTTCTGCTTTTTTCTTTGTAAGTCTTTTTCCAGCTTGATGAACGATTTTTCCTTTTTCATCTTTAATATCATATTCTATTCTATCCATAAAATCATTTGGATTAAATTCTGTTAAAAATTTATCTTTTTTCACATGTATAGTCTGAATAGGATAAAACAACTTAATAATATCTTGTTTTTTATACCCTAAAGCTCTAAAAAGCATAGTTACAGGAACTTTTCTACGCTTGTTGATTCTTACATACAAAACATCTTTGGCATCGTATTCAAAATAAAGCCACGAACCACGATCAGGAATAATTTGTGCTGTATAAACAAGCTTATTTGCAACCGTTGAGCTTTCTTCTTCTTTAAAAATAACACCAGGGCTTCTATGTAATTGATTTACAACCACCCTCTCAACCCCATTAATGATAAAAGATACACGATCTGTCATTAAAGGAATTTCGCGGATATAAATTTCTTGTTCTTTAATATCTTTTACGCCAACTTTTTCCCCTGTTTTTTCATCTTTTTCATGCAGAGTAAGACGGATTTTCATTTTTAAATTTACAGAATAAGTCAAACCTCTTTCCATGCATTCGCGAATGGTATATTTTGGCTTGCCTATTTCACTACTAACATATTCAAGACTCAATCTATTTTGCGGATCATGAATAGGAAAAATTGATTTAAAAACTTTTTCTATACCACTTTCACCATTATCAAGATTTAAAAAATAATCAAAACTCTTTTTTTGTAATTGTAGAAGATTTGGGATTTCTATTTGTTTTGAAATGTTTGAGAAGTCTACTCTTAAACGATTTCCTAATTTATTATCTAACATATCGCACATACCTCATGGTAAATTTTGTAAATTTAAAAAAGAAGACCTAAAAATTAGGTAAAAATAAAAAAAGAAGACTTGCCTTGGCAAATCTTCTTCTAAACTTTAAAGCTTAAAATTACTTAAGTTCTACTTTAGCACCAGCTTCTTCAAGTTGTTTTTTAGCTTCCTCAGCTTCAGCTTTAGCCACACCCTCTTTTAGAGTTGAAGGAGTTTGCTCAACTGCATCTTTTGCTTCTTTAAGACCAAGGCCTGTAAGAGCACGAACGATTTTAATAACTTCAATCTTTTTAGCACCGCCATCAGTTAAAACGATATCAAATTCAGTTTTTTCTTCAGCAGCAGCTGCAGCACCACCAGCTGCAGCACCACCAGCTACCATTACAGGAGCAGCAGACACACCAAATTTTTCTTCAAATTCTTTTACAAGTTCTGATAACTCAAGAACACTTAAATTTGAAATATATTCTAATACATCTTCTTTAGAAATTGCCATTTTTTATCCTTTTATTTAATTTATTCAGATTCTTTTTTATTTTTAAGCGCATTTAAACCTATTGTGAAATTGGTAATTGGCGCATTCCAAACTTGCAAAAGCATAGCAAGCAACTCATTGCGTGAAGGCATTTTAGCAAGAGCTTTAACCTTAGCAACATCTGCAACTTCGCCTTCAATATAAGCTGTTTTGATTTCAAATTTATCGTTATTTTCTTCAAATTTAGCAGCTACTTTTGAAACACTTAGCTGATCTTCGCCCCAAAGATAAATATTTGTATCTTTAAGAACTAGACCTGTTTTACCGGAATTGTTAAGAGCAATGTTAGCCAAAGTATTTTTAACAATTTGAACTTTTACATTGTTTTCTCTTGCATTATTTCTAAGCTCTTCTAGTTTTTTTGTGCTAAGACCTCTGTAATTACAAACTACAATAGCTTCACTAGCTTTAAAACCTTCTTCAAGTTTAGCAATAATCTCAACTTTTTCGCTTCTAGTCACATTTTCTCCTTTCCGATTGAGATTTCAAGTAGAGTGGAAATCCAATTAAGCTTATGCCTCGACTATCTTCAATCTAAAATAAACATCTCAAAAAATCAAAAATTTTTTCAAATGTTTATTTTAAAACAAAAGAGTTGCAAAAAAGCAACTCTTATTTCATATCAAGCAATTCTTGTGTTTCAAGCTTTACAGAAGGGCTCATTGTCAAAGATAAAGCCGCATTTTTAATATATCTACCTTTAGCTGCGGCAGGTTTGTGTTTGTTAATTGCCTTTACAAAAGTGCTAACATTGTCCCATAATTGTTCTTTGGAAAAACTTACTTTACCAAGACCTGCATGGATATTTCCTTGCTTATCAACACGGAAATTTACCTGACCACTTTTTGCATTATTAACTGCTTGAGCAACATCCATAGTAACTGTTCCGGTTTTAGGATTTGGCATTAAACCTTTTGGCCCTAAAATTCTACCAACTTTACCAACAAGTCCCATTAAATTTGGAGTAGCAATCAAAACATCAAAATTCATATTACCTTTTTGAATTTCTTCTACTAAATCATCGCTACCCACAATATCTGCACCAGCATTTTTCGCTTCATCAGCTTTTGCGTCTTTTGCAATTACAGCAACACGAACTTTTTTACCCGTTCCAGCAGGTAAAACAACAGATCCTCTTACCATTTGATCTGCATGTCTTGGATCAACATTAAGTTTTAAAGCAATTTCTACAGTCTCATCAAATTTAGCAGACTTTAAAGTCTTTATTGTATCAATTGCATCGCTTAAAGCATACTCTTTATTTGAATCAATTTTTTGTGATAATTCTTTTAATCTTTTTGCTATCTTAGCCATTTATTTTCTCCGCATTTTAAAGTGCTACCGCCTTTTACCTTGGCGGTGAAAGGATTAATCTACGATTTCAACACCCATAGAACGAGCTGAACCTGCAATAATTTTAACAGCTTGATCTCTATCTTTAGTATTTAAATCTGCAATTTTCTTATCTACTATTTCTAAAACTTGAGCACGAGTTAACTTACCCACCTTATTTTTAAGTGGATTATCCGTACCTTTAGAAATTCCAGCTGCTTTTTTGATCAAATCCGTAGCTGGCGGTTGTTTTGTAATAAAAGTAAAACTTTTATCTGCATAAACAGTGATAACAACAGGGATATTAAAACCTGCCATATCTTTTGTTCTTTCATTAAAAGCCTTACAAAACTCCATAATATTAACACCTTGCTGACCCAAAGCAGGACCAACAGGTGGTGATGGGTTTGCTTTTGTGGCAGCAATTTGCAATTTAATTTCGCCTACGACTTTTTTAGCCATAACAAATCTCCTTACTTGATATAAATTAAATTATTTTCTCAACTTGAGAATATAAGATCTCCACTGGAGTTGAACGTCCAAAAATAGAAACATTTAATTTTAATAAACCACGAACCATATCATACTCTTCTACAATTGCAGTAAAGTTTGCAAATGGCCCTTCTGTGATTCTCACATTTTCCCCTTCTTCAAAAGAAATCTTTGGTTTAGGCGCTGCACGATTGTGAACTTTTTCCAAAATCAAATTAATATCTTTTTCTGTTAAAGGGGTTGGCTTTTTAGATTCTCCAATAAAACGACCAACCTTTGGAAGAGATTGAATGCGATGCCAAAGCTCTGTATTTAAATCAAGAAGTGCAAAAACGTATCCTGAATACAAACTTCTTTCGCTAATCTTTTCTTTTCCATTCTTAAATTCAATAACATCTTCAGTTGGAACAACAATTTCTTTAAGTTGTTCTTCAATTCCGTTATCTTTTACTAAATTTTCAATGGCTCTTTTAACTGCCATTTCACTGCCAGCATAAGTTTGAATTGCATACCATTTATGAGTACTCATTTACTCTCCTTATACGATCGCAGAAACAATAGAGGACATAAGCCAATCCACTAACGCCAAAAACAAAGAAATCACCGCAACAACCACAAAAACTGTAATATAGGCATTTCTTACCTGTTCTTTTAAAGGAAAAATTACTTTCCTTAATTCGGCTTTTGATAATTTAAAATAAGTTATTAATTTTTCCATTTATTTAAACCTTAATTATGGCAGGGCAAGAGGGATTCGAACCCCCAACCATCGGATTTGGAATCCGGCGCTCTACCGTTGGAGCTATTGCCCTAAGGGCGCAAGCTTAACTTTTTAGCTTAACTTCTTTGTGAAGTGTATGTTTTTTTAATCTTGGGCAATATTTTTTTAATTCTAATTTTTCAGTAGTATTTTTACTATTTTTATAGGTGCTATAATTAATATCACCACATTCTTCACACTTTAAACCAACTTTAATTCTCATTTCAATTTTCCTTAAAAAATTAAAGCCAAGCTTTTAACTTGGCTTTATTAAATTATTTAATAATTTTAGAAACAACACCTGAACCAACAGTTTTACCACCTTCACGAATAGCAAAACGAGTTCCTTCTTCAAGTGCTACTGGAGCGATCAAGCTTACAGTAATTCTCACATTTTCACCTGGCATAACCATTTCAACACCATCAGCTAATTTAATCGAACCTGTAACATCAGTTGTTCTTACATAAAACTGTGGTCTATAGTTGTTAAAGAATGGAGTATGTCTACCACCTTCATCTTTATTTAAGATATAAACTTCAGCTTCGAAGTCAGTGTGTGGAGTAATTGATTTTGGTTTAGCAAGAACCATACCACGGATAACTTCTTCTTTTTTAGTACCACGAAGAAGAACACCTACGTTATCTCCTGCTTCCCCTTGATCCATTTCTTTTCTGAACATTTCAACACCTGTTACAGTTGTTGTTTGAGTATCTTTAATACCAACGATTTCGATAGTATCACCTACTTTTACAACACCTTTTTCAATTCTACCTGTAACAACAGTACCACGACCTGAAATTGAGAAAACGTCTTCAATTGGCATCAAGAAGTCTTTTTCAGTATCACGAGTTGGAGTTGGAATATAACTATCAACTGCAGCCATAAGATCCATAATTTTTGCCGACCATTCACCATCTTGTCCAGCTTTAGCTTCTTCAAGGGCTTTTAAAGCAGAACCAGAAATAATAGGTGTATCATCGCCTGGGAAATCATAAGAGCTTAATAATTCTCTAATTTCCATTTCAACTAACTCTAAAAGTTCAGCATCATCAACCATATCTGCTTTATTCATAAAAACAACAATATATGGAACGCCTACTTGACGAGAAAGAAGAATATGTTCTCTAGTTTGTGGCATAGGGCCATCTGCAGCAGAAACAACCAAGATCGCTCCATCCATTTGTGCAGCACCTGTAATCATGTTTTTAACATAATCTGCGTGACCTGGGCAGTCAACGTGTGCATAGTGACGATTGTCTGTTTCATATTCAATATGAGAAGTAGCAATAGTAATACCACGCTCTTTTTCTTCTGGAGCATTATCGATATTATCATAATCTTTAAGCTCTGCTAAACCTCTTCTAGAAAGAACAGCAGAAATAGCAGCTGTTAAAGTAGTTTTACCATGGTCAACGTGACCAATAGTACCAATATTTACGTGTGGCTTATTACGTGAAAATTTTTCTTTAGCCATTTTTTTCCTCCGTATAAAAAATAAATTGAGCAAAGCAAGTCTTATATCTATATAATTTTTTCAATTCATGGAGCTCATAGCGGGAATTGAACCCGCGACCTCTCCCTTACCAAGGGAGTGCTCTACCTCTGAGCCATACGAGCGCTCAGAAAAATTATACATAATAACAGACAACAAAAACTCTTAATGGGATATATACTGTAAGTTAAAGGTTTTAAAATACAGCTCCCAGTTCTTTTAAATTATTGGAGCGGGAAACGGGACTCGAACCCGCGACCCTCAGCTTGGAAGGCTGATGCTCTAGCCAACTGAGCTACTCCCGCAAAGCATGGTGGTGAGTCGTGGATTCGAACCACGGAAGGCGAAAGCCAGCAGATTTACAGTCTGCCCTCGTTGGCCACTTGAGTAACTCACCATAAAAATATTGCTTTTTCAATATTCTGGTCAAACACTGCTAAAATAAATGGAGCTGGTTAAGGGACTTGAACCCCCGACCTGCTGCTTACAAGGCAGCTGCTCTACCAACTGAGCTAAACCAGCAAAAATAAAAGTGAGATTATAACTCAAAAAAAAATTTTTGTCAAGACTTTTTTAGTTTTTCTATAAAATTTTAGTCTTGTAAAGTTTATTATCATAAACCAATATTATTTTTATCTATTTATGATAATCAAACAAATTTAAAAATTTCTTTGCTCTTTCGCTTTTTGGATTTTCAAAAAAACTTTTAGGATCATTTTCTTCGATGATTTTTCCTTCATCCATAAAAATAATTTTATCTGCTACAGCTTTAGCAAAACCCATTTCATGAGTAACAATAAGCATAGTCATACCCTCTTTTGCAAGATTTAACATCACTTCTAAAACTTCTCTAACAATCTCAGGATCCAGTGCTGCTGTAACCTCATCAAAAAGCATTAACTCAGGATTCATACATAAACTTCTTACTATGGCAATTCTTTGCTTTTGTCCTCCGCTAAGCTCTCTTGGATAAGCATGAATTTTATGCAAAAGTCCCACCTTTTCAAGCCAAATTTTAGCCTCTTTTAAAACCTCATCTTTCTTTCTTTTTTGTACTTTCATGGGTCCTAAAAGTATATTTTCTTCAACACTTAAATGCTCAAAAAGTTCATAAGATTGAAAAACCATGCCAACTTTTTGACGCATTCTTGGCCATTCTTTAAAATCTTTATCTATTTTCTCATTATCAATATAAATATTACCACTTGCAATCTCTTCAAGCCCATTAATACAACGCAAAAGCGTAGATTTTCCACATCCGCTAGGACCTAAAATCACCACAACTTCTTTGGCTTTAACTTCTAAATTAATATCTTTTAAGGCGTGATGCGAACCATAATACTTTTGTAAATTTTCTATTTTTAGTATGCTCATTTTAGCTCCATTTTTTCTCTAATTTTCTTGAATATAAAGTGATAGGATAACAAAGTATAAAAAAGATAAAAAAAATCAAACCATAAATAATAAAAGGTGCAAAATCATTTTTATTATGAAATTCTATAATTTGTTGCCCTATCTTGACAAGCTCTACCGCTCCGATTAAATAAGCAAAGGTTGTACTTTTAATCATGCGAGTAAGTAAATTCATGCTCATAGGAGTTAAACGACGCATAGCTTGTGGAATAATAATATAAACAAAACTTTGCACCGTATTTAAACCTAAAGATGATGCACTTTCATACTGATGCTTTGGAATACTCTGCAAGGAAACACGCACTAAATCCATCATCTCAAAACAACCCCAAATGCTAAAGACAATAATAGCTGCACTTACAGAACTCAAATCCCACTCAAACCATCTAGGAAAACCAAAATACACCACAAAAAGCCATACCAAAAGTGGCATAACACGCACAAATTCTAAACCTAAACGACAAAAAGCATAGATATAGGTATTTTTAAAACTCATTAAAATTCCCAAAAACAACCCACCTATCGAAGTAATAATAATGCTGATAAATGAAATTTCAAGAGTGACAAAAAGCCCTTGCCAGAGTCTTAAAAGCGTATCGGTATTTAAAAGTTCAAGCATGAATCAACCTTTTTTCAAACTTTAGCAAAATAAAAGACAAAGGCAAAATAATGCACAAATATCCCATAAACAACAAAAACAATAGCTCATCTGTCTTATAGGTTAAGGAATTTAAACTCTTCATTAAATTCACCAAATCTGGCAAGGCAATAATACTAACCACTGAAGTTTCTTTGATTAAAAATATAATATTAGCACTAATACTTGGCATAGAAATAGCTAAAGCTTGCGGCAAAATCACATAACGCAAATTTCCAAATTTTGAAAAACCCAAAGAAAGTCCGGCTTCAAACTGCTGTTTTCTTATGGCTTCAAATCCCGCCCTTAAACTCTCAGCCATATAGGAACCCCCTAAAAAACTAAGTCCTACTATAGCACAAGCAAAAGAAGGTCTTAAAGTTTCTTCTACGCTTAAACAAATCACACTAAGCGGTGGAATTTGTTCTAAATGTATATTAAATTTAGGTAAAGCATAATATAAGAAAAAAAGTTGAATTAATAAAGGCGTATTTCTTGAAAACTCTATATAAAGCTTGCAAATATTTTCTAAAATTTTTATTTTAAAATAACTCATTAAAATACAAAACAAGCCTATTATCAAAGAAAAAATAATTCCAAAAAAGCTTAGTTTTATCGTAAGCCAAGCAGCTGTTAAAAAAGCAGGAGCTTGAGCTAATATAAAATCAAAATCCATTCTCTACCTTAAATTTTACCAAAGTTCTTTCATGATCATATCTTTATTTAAAATTTCAATTCTACCTTTTTTTGTATCAATAAGTTCTGAAATTTTAAGCTCTTTTAACACTCGAGATAAAGATTGTGCTCTAACATTTAAATCAATTGCAATTTGTTTTTGTGAAATTGTATCTAAATTTTTTTCATTTTCCAAAAGATACTTTAATAATCTCGTCCTTAAATCTAATGCATTTTGAGATAATTTCTTTTCTAAAATTTTAATTTTATCAAAAAGTGAACTGATGAGTAAAAAATTGAATTCTTTATTTTCACTGCATAAATTTTGAAAATTAATAAAATCAATTTCCAAAATTTCTCCATCTTCTTCAAAAATAGCATTAGCAGGATAATTTAATTTTTTAAAAGCAGGCATTTCTGCTATAAAATTTAGAGGATTAAAATAATGCAAAGTAATTTCTTTATCACTTGCTGTACTTTTATAAATGCGTATTTTTCCCTTGAGTAAAATAAAAAATTTTTTAGCCTCTTCGCCTTCATAAAATAAAATACTATTTTTTTGAAATTTTTTTAATTTTCCTACACTAGATAAAAGTTCTAAATAATCTTTCATTATATACATTTTCCATTCTTAACTTATGTTAAATTTAATTTATCTTATTTTTGCTATATTAACGCCATAAAATTAACATTTAAGAAAGGCTTATATGAAATTTGAAACAATTAATCAAGAAAGTATAGCAAAACTCATGGAAATATTTTATGAAAAAGTTAGAAAAGATAAGGATTTAGGTCCTATTTTTAACAATGCTATTGGAACAAGCGATGAAGAATGGAAAGATCATAAAGCAAAAATAGGAAATTTTTGGGCAGGCATGCTTTTAGGCGAAGGTGATTATAATGGGCAACCCTTAAAAAAGCATCTAGATCTACCTCCTTTTCCTCAAGAATTTTTTGAAGTTTGGCTAAAACTTTTTGAAGAAAGTTTAAATATAGTTTATAATGAGGAAATGAAAAATGTCATTTTACAGCGTGCACAAATGATAGCTTCACATTTTCAAAATATGCTTTATAAGTACGGTGGACATTAATTTGGCAATTTTTTTGCCAAATCTTTTTTCACCTTTTCTAAAATCTCCTCATCCTTAGAAAAATCAAAAAATTTAAACTCATTTCCATGCTGCATAAAACCATCGAGCAAATCTCCACTCAAACGATTTTTAAGATCAAGCTCTGCTATTTTAAACCCATCTAAAGTGCTAGCAAATTCTTTTAAACGACTCGGAATTTCTTTAAGCTTAGTATAAAGATAGCAAGTACTTTTAAGCCCTACACGACCTACACGGCCACGAAGTTGATGTAAAGTAGCAAGTCCTAAACGTTCCGCCCCCACAATCACTATCATACTCAATCTTGGCAAAGAAATACCTACTTCCACCACTGTAGTGCTTAGTAAAATATTTCCCTCATCTCTAAAACGCTCTAAAATTTCATCTTTTTGTTTATCTTTTCCATGAGTTACAAAAACTTTTTCATAATGACTCTGCCAATATTCTTTAGCCTGTTCTAAAGAAAGATAAGGAATCTTATCACTAGCACTCACTAAGGGATAAATAATGATAATTTGATGATTTTTAGAAATTTCTTCCTTGATCTTCTCGCTAAGCTTAGAAAAACCTTCATTTTGTATGCAATAAGTTGTAATATCTTTTTTAAAAGGCATTTGTTTAATAAAGCTAAAATTTAAAAGTTCAGATTGTATCATGCTTAAAGTTCTTGGAATAGGCGTAGCTGAAAACTGTATAAAATGAGGGGCAAATTCTTGCTTATTTAAAGAATGAATTTTCTCACGCTGAGCTGATCCAAAACGATGTTGTTCGTCTATCATTACAAGTACGGCATTATGGCTTTCTAAATGAATTAAAGCATGAGTGCCTATGATAAGATTTGCTTTTTGAATATTTTGTTCTAAATCTTTTTCTTTTTTACCCCCTTTAATAAACAAAATATTCATAAAATCAGGTAAAAATTTCTTAGCCTCTTCATAAAGCTGATACGCTAAAATACTAGTAGGTGCCATTAAAATAGCTTGCTTAGGATAAACCATCAAAGCCGCACCAAGTAAAACCAAGGTTTTACCACACCCCACATCACCCATAATCACACGCCTTTTGGCTTCTTTTGAGTGTAAATCTTTTTCTATGTCTTTTAAGGCGTTAAGCTGATCTTTAGTAAGAGAAAAAGGCAAATCCTTAATCCAATTGGCTATATTAAAAACATTGATTTGATGAGCTTTAAAATGCGTTTTTTTAGCTTTTAAACGCTTTAAAAAATTATATATTTCTATGTATTTTAAATCTTTGCTAAAATTTTGCAAATTTTCAAACATAAAAAAACTTTTTTCATCATAGGCATGTAAATTTAAAAGAAAATGTATATATTTATCCTCTATGCCACTTTCTTTTAAATTTTCATAGTTAAGATATTTATGTATAAAAGCAGCAATTTTTGTATCTTTTAAGCCTAAAATTTGATACTTTGGACTAAAACCCTCAAAAGAAGTTAAAATTTTAGGATTGTTAAATTGCCAAGTGTGATTAAAACGTGAGAGTTTAGCATTAAAAATAAGCTCTTTTCCTACCTTACAAATCCCAAAATGCCAAGCTCTAGGATGAAAAAACACAAAAGAGATATTTTCTTGCCATTCTTCACAAAAACCCAAACCAAAAAGTTGATTTTTTCTTGAACTAACGCTTTTTATAGTGATTTTTTGGGTGCAAATTTCATTTTCTTTAGGATTTTTACTTGGATTTAAATTTTCAATTTTTTTAGGTAAAAGAAGCGCTAAATCAATAGCGCTTCTAATTTTTAATTTTTTAAAAAATTCAAAATCACTTTCTTTAATTTTCATTTTGTATGCTTGCAAAACTTATATTTAAAAGCTCTTGATGTTTTTTAATATAAGCATTGATGGTTTCAAGTTTAACCTTTTCCATAAGTTTTAACTCTTCTTTATAATATCCCAAATTTAAACCTTGATAAAATTCATTAAAGGCCATAGATAAACGCTTGCTTAAGCTTTCATAACGCAAAGGAGTTGATCCTATGAGAAAATTTTTAGCTTGATCAAGTTCGTTTTGAGTCATGCCATTTTTTATAAAATCTTCAAAAAGCTCTTTTACAATTTTTTTAGCTTCTTTAGCGCTTTCATTTTTAGTTTGTAAATATCCAAAAACTCTAGAAAAAGACATATTCATATCAAGCATAGCATAAGCTGAGTATGCAAGACCTCTTTTAACACGAATTTCTTCCATAATCCTTGAACCAAATCCCCCTTGTCCTAGCACAAATAAAGCAATTTTTGCAAGATATAAATCCTTATCTTTAAAATCGGCAAAAAAAGGCGTAGCAAAATAAATATAAGCTTGTTTACTTTCTGGGCGTAGCAAAATTTCATCTTTGATGTTTTTGCTTAACTCATATTTTTTTGGAGTATTTTTCTTACCTATTTGAAGTTTTGATAAGAGTTTTAAAAGATCTTCCTTGGCTTGTTTTTCTTCTAAATCTCCTCCTAAAATCACAACCAAATCGCTAAGATGGATAAAATTTTTATAAAAATTTTGTAAATCTTTTAAAGACAAAGTTTCTATACTTTTTTCATCTCCATCATTTGAACTTTGAAATTCTTTACATTTAAAAATTTGAGCATTGAGTAAATTTTTTGCTAAATAATCAAAATCACTATTTTTACTCGCGAGCTCACCTAAGGCATTGATTTTTAATTTTTGCAAAGTTTTTTCTTCTATTCTTGGTTTTAAAAGCAATTTTTCTAAACTCTTTAAAGCAAAATCAAAATTTTCTTTCAAGCAAGAAAGATTGATTTCCAAGCTTTCAAAACCACTACTTGCCTCTAAATTTATCGCTCTAAATTCTAAATCCTTAAAAAATTTATCATCCACGCCTTCATTTAAAATACGTGAAAACATCTTAGCTAAGCCTGCTATTTCATCATAACTTCTAGCACAATTTCTAAAGACAAGCTTTAAAACAACAATAGGAAAATCAGAATTTTTTTCAAAAATAAAAGGGATTTTAACACCCCTACTCTCTAAATACTGCATTAAAACCTTTCTAAAATTTCATAAGCGGTATTGCGTTTAGCTGGATTTTCGCCTAAACTTCTAATCAGCCTTATCATCTCATCTTGATTCATTCTATAACTTGCTCCTGCGGCACTTACTACATTTTCTTCCATCATGGTTGAGCCTAAATCGTTAGCCCCAAATTTTAAAGCAAGTTGACCTATAATCGAGCCTTGAGTTACCCAAGAACTTTGCAAATTTTTAAAATTATCTAAATAAAGTCTTGCTAAAGCTAAAAGTCTTAAATACTTGTTAGAACTTTGCTTCATAATCTCTGGATGTTTTTGGATTAAAGCAGTATTATCACTTTGAAAGCTCCATAAAATAAAAGCTCTAAAACCACCTGTTTCATCTTGTAATTTTCTCAAATGCTCAAAATGATCGATGATTTCTTCATCATTTTCAACCGTTCCAAACATCATAGTAGCTGTACTTTTCATACCGATTTTATGAGCTTGGCGATGTACTTCTAACCAAGTAGCTGTATCGCATTTATTTGGTGCAATGATATCACGCACCCTATCGCTTAGCACCTCAGCACCTGCTCCTGGTATAGAAAATAAACCTTTAGCTTGCAATCTTTGCAGCACTTCAGTAATTGAAATTTTAGATGCTTTTGCAATATAAGCGATTTCAACTGCTGAAAAACCATGTACAGTGATATTTGGATAATGTTCTTTTATCCAAGAAACTAATTCTTCATACCATTCTATTTTTAATTTTGGGTGCACCCCACCTTGAAAAAGAATTTGTGTACCCCCAATAGCTTCAAGCTCCTCTATCTTCTTGCCTATCTCCTCAAAGCTTAAAATATAAGCATCATCTTCTTTATGATGGCGATAAAAAGCACAAAAAGAACAATCAATACAACAAACATTGGTATAATTAATATTTCTATCCACAACAAAAGTGGTAATTTTTTCAGGATGAAGTTCTAATTTTCTTTTATAAGCCATTTCTCCAAGTTCCGTTAAACTCGCATGATATAATAAATCTAAAGCTTCTTTTTTATCCAGTCTTTTCAAAATTTTTCCTTGTTTTTTTACATAATTAAAATAATTATAGCATTTAAAATATAAATTATGCTATAGTTTCGCTTATGAATTACATTGAACTATTAAAAAATAATAAAAATATCAGAATATTAGCTTCGGTTCAGTTTATAGTATATTTTGGAGCATGGTTTTCTCAAACTGGAGTTTTTACCCTTTTAGTCGAGCTTAATGCTCCTACTTGGGCAACAGCTACAAGTGCTATGCTTGCTTTTTTACCTGGAGTTTTGCTTGCTCCTATTAATGGCGTCATAGTAGAGAAAAATAAACCTAAAAAACTTTTACTCAGTATGATTAGCATAGAATTAATTTCTATTTTTTGTCTTATTTTTGTCACAAGTCTTAGCATGCTTTGGCTTTTGTTTATTTTAATCTTCATAAGACTTTGCGTTGCTTCGATTTATTTTCAAGCTGAAATGAGTTTATTGGCTAAAATTTTAACCCCTCAAGAACTTAAACTCGCTAATGAAATGCACAGTGTCATTTGGGCGATTTCTTATACAACAGGTATGGCAAGTGCGGGAATTTTTATTTATTTTCTAGGAGTTAAAACCGCTTTTTTATTTGACTGTGTACTTATACTCATAGGCATTTCTTTTTTAGTAAGATTAAGCATTCCTGATTTTCATCAAAAAACACAAAGTCGCTTTTTTACCATGATAAAAGAAGGATTTTTCTATGTTTTAAATAATAAAATAATTTTTCATCTTATCTTGCTTCACGCTTTTATAGGTTTAACTGCTTATGAAACCTTGGTTACGCTTTTAGCGCAACATCAATATAAAGAAGTTTTATCTGCTGCTTTAGTAATAGGGTTTTTAAATGCAGTACGTGCTTGTTCTTTAGCTATAGGACCTATGGTTTTAAGCAAATTTATTAATGATAAAAATTTATTTTACATGTATCTTGGTCAAGGTTTTGGTATTATACTTTGGGCTTTAACTCAATTTAATTTTTATATTTCTTTTTTAGGTTTAATTGGCGCAGGTTTTTTTACCTCAGCACTTTGGGCTTACACCTACACTATGATACAAAAAAATGCTGACAAAGAATATCATGGTAGAGTGATCGCTTATACAGATATGATTTATCTTAGTTTTAGCGCTATTATTTCAATGCTTATGGGCTTTTTATTTGAAATAGGCTTGAGTTTAGAACTGATTACAGGTTTATTGGGTATGATTTTTATCTTTGCGGCATTTTATTGGAAGTGGTTTTATAAAAAATATTTGTGAAAATTCACAAATATTTTAAATTTTAAACAAATCTTGAAGATTTTTCATTGCTTCTTCATTACTGATGGCATTATTTAGCTGCGATGAGCTTAATTCATTGAGCTCTATTTCATAACCACTTAACATAGAAGCAAGGCGAATATTAATACCATTTTTTCCTATAGCTTTACTTTTTTGTTCGCTATTTAAACTTACAATAGCTTTTTTATCTTCAATTTTTACAGAATTTACAATAGCAGGAGCTAAGGCACGAGAAATTAAAATTTCACTCTCATTTGTAAATTCTATACAATCAATATTTTCATTATGAAGCTCTTTGCTTACTGCATTAATTCTTACACCTTTAACACCTACTGTAGCACCTACAGGATCGATATTTGCTCCATTGGCCTGAAGAATGATTTTTGCTCTTTCACCTGGAATTCTAGCACATCCTATAATATTGACATAACCATCTTTGATTTCTGGAACCTCAGCTTCAAGTAAACATTCTAAAAATTTAGGACTTGTACGACTAAGCTCGATTTTAATACCCTTATCTGTATAAACACGGCGTATCACCGATTTTACCACATCACCTATTTTAAACTTTTCCCCTTTAATGCGATTTTTTCTTGGCAAAAAAGCTCTTAATTCATCTATTTCAATAAAAGTATTTTCTTCATTATCCACTCTAACAACTGTACCAAAAACCATTTGCCCTACTTTGTTTTTATATTTTTCAAAAATAGTTTGTTCTAATAATTTTTGTATATGATATTCAAGTTCTTTATGCAAGGTATTTACCGCAGTTCTTCCTAAATTTTCCAAAGAACATTCATAAGTTAATTCATCTCCTATTTCAACATCTGGAGCTTCTGATTTTGCCTTACTTAACGCGATAAAACTCTCACTTTTATTTTGTAATCTCTCGTCATTGTCTGCTACTATGGTAATTTTTTGATAAAGATTTAAATTTTTAGGATCCACAAAAAACTCATATTCTTGTCCATAAATTCTTTTTGCAGTATTGATTAAAGCGGTAGCTACCTTTTCTCTTACATTCTCTAAGTTTAAATTTTTTTCATTAGCAATAGATTCGATAATATCTGCTATCTTTTCCATATTTTATAAAACCTTTTTTGTGGGAAATTTAAAAATGTAGATAAAAATTATATCCTTAATAAGTTTAATTAAAAGTAAAATTTGCTAAAATTATAGATTAAAATGAAAATTCTTAAGGATTTAGCTATGGAATTAAAATTGGCAAGAACTTTGATTAATGAAAAACCTAAAAATATTAGCCTAGAAAAAATCGAAGAGGCTATAGAAAAAGAAGGACAAAAGTTTTTTTATTTTGATAAAGATAATACACACAAACAACTCATTGCCCTTGTAAATCATTTTGAAAAAAAAGGAGTAAGCATTTATCATAGAACCGTAAAATACGGACTTGATGATAATGATTTTATGTATGAGGTACATATTCTTTGAGTGCTAAAAAACTTTTTATCCAAACTTTAGGTTGTGCGATGAATGTTAGAGATTCTGAGCATATGATCGCAGAATTAACACAAAAAGAAAATTACGCACTAACAGAAGATATCAAAGAAGCAGATCTTATTCTTATCAATACCTGTTCAGTGCGTGAAAAACCTGTGCATAAACTTTTCTCAGAAGTGGGTGGCTTTGAAAAAGTTAAAAAAGAAGGTGCTAAAATAGGAGTTTGTGGATGCACTGCATCACATTTGGGAAATGAAATTTTCAAACGTGCTCCTTATGTGGATTTTGTTCTAGGGGCAAGAAATATTTCCAAAATCACTCAAGCTATAAAAACTCCAAAATTTATGGGGGTGGACATAGACTATGATGAAAGTGAATTTGCTTTTGCAGATTTTAGAAATAGTATTTATAAATCCTATATTAATATCTCCATAGGTTGTGATAAACACTGCACTTATTGTATAGTGCCACATACTAGAGGAGATGAAATTTCCATACCTTTTAATATTATCTATAAAGAAGCTCAAAAAGCCGTTGAAAAAGGCGCTAAAGAGATTTTCTTGCTAGGACAAAATGTCAATAACTACGGCAAAAGATTTAGAAACGAACATAAAAAAATAGACTTTTCAGATCTTTTAGAAGAACTTAGCACTATAGAAGGTTTGGAACGCATTCGCTTTACAAGTCCACATCCTTTGCATATGGATGATAAATTTTTAGAAGTTTTTGCCAATAATCCAAAAGTTTGCAAATCCATGCACATGCCTTTACAAAGCGGCTCAAGTGAAATTTTAAAATCTATGAAGCGTGGCTATACTAAAGAATGGTATTTAAATAGAGCCTTAAAACTTAGAGAACTTTGTCCAAATGTTAGCATTTCTACAGACATTATTGTAGCTTTTCCAGGGGAAAGTGAAAAAGATTTTGAAGAAACTATGGATGTTTTGGAAAAAGTGCGTTTTGAACAAATTTTTTCTTTTAAATACTCCAAACGCCCTTTAACAAAAGCCGCAACCATGCCTAATCAAATCGATGAAGAAACAGCTTCAAGAAGACTTAGCACCTTACAAAATCGTCATAGTGAAATTTTAGATGAAATTGTAAAAAAACAAGAAAATAAAACTTTTAAAGTTTTATTTGAAGAATTAAGAGCAGGCAATAGCATTGCTGGAAGAACAGATAATAATTTTTTAGTTCAAGTTGAAGGTAGCGAAGAACTTTTAGGGCAATTTAAAGAAGTAAAAATCACTAATGCAAAGCGTATGGTTTTATATGGGGAAATCGTTTAAAATCCATTGCTTAACATATATAATTTTCATCTTGCAATGGCTTATTTTTTTAAGCTGTAAAAAGCACTATAAAGGTGAAAAAGTTGACCGTAAAGCTAGTGTGATACTTTTTTGGCATGGAAAATTAGCACTCATGCCTTTTGCGTTTAGACATTATAGACAAAAAAATAAAAAAGCCTATGTCATGATCTCCCACCATAAAGATGGAGAACAAATTGCAAAAATCATCAAGCTTTTCGGTCTTGATACTGTAAGAGGAAGCACTTCAAGGGGTGCTAGCAGTGCACTTAGAGCTGCATTTAAAGTTTTAGAACAAAATGACGATATAGTTATCACGCCTGATGGTCCACGTGGGCCTTATCATAGTATTTCAGATGGTTCTATCATTTTGGCTCAAAAAAAAGAACTAAAGATAAGAATTTTAAACTATGAAGCAAATCGTTTTTGGGAATTTAAAAGTTGGGATAAGATGATCTTGCCAAAACCTTTTAGTAAGATTACTTATAGTCTAAGTGAACCTTTGGATATTTTATCTTTAGATAAAGAAAAAGCTAAAGAATTTCTAATGGAACAATTTGATAAAATTAGCTTAGCTGATCAATTCAAGGAATGAAATGTTATTTTTACTTAAAAAAATATTTCCACAACTTTTTATTAGTATTATTTTAGAAGATAAAAAAAATATTGTAAAAGCTTCTATTTACAGAGGAAATAAACTAATCAGTAGCAATGAAAAAACTTTTGATAAAAGTGAAAATTTATTAGAATACATAAAAAATTTAAGCAAGCATTTCTTATTTTACCACACTGCTTTATTTTTAGACGCCAAAGAACAAGGATTAATACCTAGTACAAATATTCAAGATTGTGAGCACTTTAATATAGGAAAAATCAGCTTACAGCATATTTTGTTTAATAATGCCCTTGTTTATACGGCTACCGAACATGTGGAATATTATAGCGAGCTTTTTGAAGAATATAGAGGTTTAGATTTTTTATATTCCCCTTTTGCTCTTCTTTACTACAATATACAAAAAGAAAAACAGCCTGATGATCAAAATTTACTTTATGGATTTAAGCAAGGACATCTTTTGGCAATTATTGTTGCCAAAGGCAATACTATCTTATACGGTGATTTTAAAATATTTGAGCAAGAATTAGGTTTAGAGCTTGAACTTCCATCAGAAGATAATCAAGAAATTGAAAACAACAACGATGTTACCGAAGTTACCTTAGATAACTTCAATGAAGCCTTAAATAGTAAATTTGACCTACTTGATCAAGAAAATAATCTTGAAACTTTGGATAATAATGATAATTTTAATCTTGATGAATTAAATCAATTTAGCAATGATATGGAACTTTGTCGTTATATTATTACGAGCATTGAAAAATTTTATAATGATGATAAATATGCTGGGGTATTTATCAATGGTATTTTATTATATAGCGAATCAGATATTAACATAAGTGCTATTGATTTTTTAGAAAGTGAAACTTTTTTAGAGATAAAAACGAAACAAATCAACACCTTAGATCTTATGATAGAATTGATGCAAAAGGAGCTTAAATGACTTATAGCTTCATACAGCCAAGAAAAAAACCTATTTTCACACTCTTTGATAAAATTTGGCTAGGACTTTTTGGTTTTAGTATATTATTTATCTTGCTAGTATATTTTACATATACAATAAAAATTGCATTAATCAATAGCTCTATCGATGATGAAAAACAACAAGTTATAGTACTTCAAAATCAAACTAAGCAAAATGAAATGCTTTATGAAATTTTATTCGATCAAAGCCAAATAGCGAAAAATTTTAACACTCAAAATCAAATTATTAAAGAAAGCTTAAGAAATCTATTTGATATTATTGTAAAAACTGATAATATTACTCTTGAAAGTGTTGAACAAGACGAATATTCCTTAAAACTTATCGGAGTCACTCCTACAAGAGAAATGTTTACTCTACTTTTAGAAACCCCTTTAAAAAGCATCTTTGATCAAAGCTATACAACCTATTATCGCTTAGATAATGGGTGGTATCGTTTTGTTAGTATTAGTAAACAAATTCCAGGAGTTGCAGATGAAAGATAAAAGTCTAGAAGAAATTGATTTATTAAAGCTTATCATTTGCGCGTTAAGTTTTATAAGCGTTTGCACAGCCTTGATCTTATTTTTACTTTTACCGACATTAAAAAACTACAAACAAGCAAATCTTAGAGAAAACTCACAACTTGCTATCTTAAAAGCCGCTAAATCAAAATTTGACTTTAGTGAAGATAAAATATCAACTCTAAGAAGCGAAAACAACAAAAGTTTAGAGCAATTTGAGCAAAATTTTAATATAGGAAATTTTGATATTTTTTTACAAAAATATTTTCAAAACGTAAAAATTCAAGAAACTAAGCCCGAAAAACAAGAAAAATATCTAAAAAACCGCTTAGCCATTAAAGCGACAATGAACAATCCTAGAAGACTTTATGATTTTATTGATGCTCTAAAAAACTATAATAACTTAATCAAGCTTGATTATCCACTTAATCTTAAAGCAGGAGAGCAAGGTATCTCTATAGATCTTACTCTCAAAGTTTATTCAAGCTAAACTCACATCCTCGCCTTTTAAAATTTGATTCATAGTATTCATTGCACACATTTTTCCACACATGGAACATGAGTTTAAATCATCAGGGCGACGCTCATTAAACATTTTTTTGGCCTTTTCTCCATCAATAGCAAGTTTAAACATTTTCTCCCAATCTATCTCTTGTCTAGCCTTACTCATCTCATTATCTCTTGATCTTTCTTTTGGAAGTTTAGCTATATCTCCTGCATGAGCTGCAATTTTAGTCGCAACTATACCCTCTCTAACATCTTCTAAATTTGGAAGTCTTAAGTGTTCAGCAGGTGTTACATAGCACAGCATATCAGCACCGCTAGCTGCAGCCACAGCTCCTCCAATAGCACCACTAATATGATCATACCCTGCGCCAATATCTGTTACCAAAGGTCCTAAGACATAAAAAGGCGCTCCTTTGCATAAACGCTTTTCTAATTGCATATTTGCCTCTATTTCATTAATAGCCATATGCCCTGGACCTTCTATCATTACTTGAACCCCAACATCCCAAGCCCTTTGGGTAAGAAGCGATAATTCTATAAGCTCTGAAATTTGCGCCCCATCACTTGCATCGTGAGTAGAGCCAGGACGCAAAGCATCGCCCAAAGATAAAGTTACATCGTATTTTAAACAAATGTCAAGCAAATCATCATAATACTCAAAAAAAGGATTTTCAGCATCCTTCATCATCATCCAAGCATAAAGCACAGAGCCTCCTCTTGAAACTATATTTGTAAGTCTTTTACTTTGTTTAAAAATATGCGCTGCGCGAGAATTAATACCTGCATGAATTGTCATAAAATCAACCCCACTTTTAGCATGATGATATACAACATCTAAAAAGTCTTTAGCACCAATTTGTTTTAAATCTTTTTCTAAAAATCCTACCGCATCATATACAGGAACTGTTCCTATCATAGCTTTTGAAACATTAACAAGCTCGTCTCTAAAACGACTTGTTTTGCCATAATTGCTTAAGTCCATAATCGCTTCTATATCAAATTTATGAGCGAGCTCTACTTTTTTCATTTCCTCGCTATAATCAACGCAATCATTTGAAACTCCTAAATTTACATTAACCTTAGTACGCAGTCCAAAACCTATACCATTTGGATCAAGACTTTTATGATTAATATTTGCAGGGATAATAATTTTACCGCAAGCAATATTTTCAAGCAAAAAATCTTTACTTAAATTTTCTTTTTGTGCAACAATCTGCATTTCTTTAGTAAAAACACCTTGTTTGGCATAATTCATTTGAGTTTTCATAAATTTATCCTTTAAAAAATTTGGATAAATGAAGGGTGAGTATAAATTTTTAAAGTATTGAAATTTATAAATCTTCCCGACGCTGGCATTATCCAGATCCGGTTCGGTCTAAGCTTTTAGCTTACTCTCAGCCTGTTACACAAGCTCCCGTCATTTATGTTTTAATTATACACTTTAAATATTTATTTTTGCTTTATGCGTGCAGTCTTTGTAAAATTTATAAGTTCTTCTGTAGTTTTTATATGATAAGGAAGTTTTCCAAGGCAATATTTAAAAATTTCAGCAGCTGCTAAAGCATCATCTAAGGCCCTATGATGCGTATTTTCCACGCCCAGAAATTCTTTCAAAACCTCTAGTTTATATTTTGGACTTTCTATACAACATTGTGCAAATTCTATAGTGCAAATACGACGATTAAGCAAAATGCCAAAACCACACTCATTTAAAGCCTTAGAAATAAAACTATAATCAAAACGCACATTATGCGCTACAAAAATACTGTCTTTTAAAAAAAGCCTAAAATCACTTAAAACCTTTGCTAAACTTGGAGCATTTTCCACCATCTCATAAGTAATACCCGTAAGTTCGGTTATATTTTCTGGAATTTCTTTTACTTTAACAAAACTTTGAAAGCGTCCAATTTCTTTAGAATTTTGAATTTTTACTGCTCCAATTTCTAAAATTTCCCCCTTACTTACGCCGCCAGTACTTTCTATATCTACTATGCAAAAAATTTCATCTTTAATTTTTGTTGTGCGTGTTTTAAGGATAAAAATATTATCTTTATTCAAAGTTAAGCCCAAACCCAAAAGCTCAAAAGTTTCCAAATCTAAATCAAAATTTTTTAATTCTTCAACTTTGGCAAACTCTTGCATCACCCAATCATAAGGCTTGCTTTGCTTGTTTAATATAGAAATAATCTGATCAATTTGCTGTAAACTCAAAATTCAAGCTTTAAAGATGAAATTGCAGTTTTATAATCATTAGAAGAAAAAATATAACTTCCAGCCACCAAAATATCAGCTCCGGATTCCTCTAAATCGCTAGCATTTAAACCATTAACACCACCATCAACCTCTATAAAAACTTTAGCATTTTTTTTATCAATCATTTGGCGCAATTCTTTGATTTTTTCATGTACCAAAGGTAAAAATTTTTGTCCACCAAATCCAGGATTAACACTCATTAAAAGTACCATATCTACAAATTCTAGCATGTGTTTAATAGAATCAATAGAAGTGTGTGGATTTAAAACAATAGCAGGATGGATTCCTTGACTTCTTATATATTCACAAAGTCTTATAGGATGAACTTCGCTTTCTATATGAAAAGAAATAAATTTTGGTTTCAAAGGGATAAAAAGATCTATAAATTTACTTACATCTTTAACCATCAAATGCACATCTAATGGCAACTTACTAATAGTTGAAATTTTTTCGATCACGCAAGGTCCAAAAGTCAAATTTGGAACAAAGTGTCCATCCATTACATCAATATGTAAAAGATCCGCACCTGCAGCTTCAATAGCTTTAACTTCTTCTTCTAATTTCAAAAAATTTGCAGACAATAAACTTGGAGCTACATACATGATCAAAACCTTAAACTATATATAAATGTGATAAATAATATTTTATCGACTTATATATTAAAAAAACTATAAATTATGGAATATTTTAAGCTTAATTTTGATAGAATCTTCATTTAAAAATTTTCATAAGGACAAGAAAATGGCAAGAGTATGTCAAATCACAGGCAAGGGTCCAATGGTGGGTAATAATGTCAGCCATGCTAACAATAAAACAAAAAGACGCTTTTTACCTAATCTCAGAACAGTTCGTGTAACTTTAGAAGATGGCACCACGAGAAAAATGAGAATTGCAGCTTCTACTCTAAGAACTCTAAAAAAACAAAATTCTAAATAATTTTGAGGATTTATTCCTCAATTTTAAAATTTCCAATTTAAAAATAAACTTTAATAAATCACTTATATAACACACATTTAAAAATTATTATTAATTTTATTATTTTTTAAGCCAAAAATATCTTTTAATAGTGTAAAATACCTTGTTAAATGAATTTTAAATTTCACTAATACAAGGAGAGTTTATGCTACATGAATATAGAGAATTAATGTCAGAGCTAAAAGGTAAAGATGCTCATTTTGATAAACTATTTGATCGTCATAATAAACTTGATGACATGATTAAAGATGCAGAAGAAGGTAGAACTTCTCTTAGCAGCATGGAAATTTCAACCTTAAAAAAAGAAAAGCTTCATGTAAAAGATGAACTTAGCCAATATCTAGCAAATTATAAAAAATAAGGCAAAACAATGTTTGGAAGTAAAATAAACCATTCTGATCTTCAAAAACTTGAAGAAGAAAATAAAAATCTTACACATAAAATTGAAAAATTTCAATCGGAAAATTTAGAATTAAAAAATAAAATTGCATCATTAGAACAAGCGGCTTTGGAATCTAAACTTAAAACAGATCTTTTAAATGTTTTATTAACTGGGGTATTAAAAAATATCACTATTGTTCAAGGCGACATGTTAGAAAATGTAAATAAAGCAGAAGTTATCTCTAGTTATTCTAAAACTTCTCTTGCTGAAATGGATGAACTTAACCATATTGCTAATTCTATCAATGCTTCCTTAGGGGATATTACAGAATCAGCCAATAAAACAAGAGATGTTGCAGGAACATTGCATAGAAGTGTAGATGAAATTACTAATGTAATTAATCTAATTAAAGATGTTTCCGATCAAACCAATCTTTTAGCTCTTAACGCTGCCATAGAAGCTGCACGCGCAGGTGAACATGGGCGTGGTTTTGCTGTTGTTGCCGATGAAGTAAGAAAACTAGCTGAAAAAACACAAAAAGCAACCACAGAAGTTGAAATGAATATCAACCTTCTAAAGCAAAATGCAAATGAAATGTATACTCAAAGTGAGCAAGTTGAAAAAATTTCTATAGATTCTAATGCTCATATTATGAGTTTTTCCGAAAAATTTACCCACTTAGTAAATGAAGCGCATTCTACTAATTCAAATGCAGTTGGTATCGCTTCAGAAGCTTTCGTATCTTTAGCAAAACTAGATCATATAGCTTTTAAATTAAATGGTTATAAAGAAATTTTTTCCAAATCAGGAAAGCAATTAGCCGATCATACATCTTGTCGCTTAGGAAAATGGCTTGCTAGCACAGGAAAAGAAAGATTTGGGCAAAATAAAAGCTTCTTAAAAATTAACGAGCCACATGAAAAAGTTCATGAAAATATGAATAATGCTATAACAATAGCAAATACAGAAGATATTAGCAAAGATATTACTCAACACAGCATAATTAATAAATGCGAAGTTGCTGAAAATGCATCGCTTGATCTTTTCAATGTATTTAAAGAAATGCTTGATGAGTCAGATCATTAAATCCTAGGTTGAACCTTTTTAAGGTTTAACCTAAATAATCTTTAATTTTCCCCACTTCTCCTTTAAAAACCACATATAAGCAAAATCAAGCAAAGGCGTTCTTATCATATTTTTACATTTTTTTTCAAAATCCTGCACCTTAACATAAACAGCTTCAATCTCTTCATCATCAACTCCACCTCCAGAAGAAATTTTATCTTTTTCATCAACTTCTGCGAAATAAAAGCTTTGCTTGCTTACACCTGAACCAAACCCTGTATAAAAATCTCCTATTTTTTCTAAATTTTTAGGAGCATATCCTAGTTCTTCTATACATTCTTCTTTTGCTATTTCCTCTAAAGATAATTTTTTATCCACAAGCCCAGAACAAAGCTCTATAGTATAGCCCATATTATCATCTTTTACATAATCTTTATCATGCATTTGATGATACCAAAGTGGTATACGAAATTGGCGTACAAAAATAAAACTTTCTAATTCTTTATGATATAAAAGCACTGAAACACTATCTTTAGATTCTATAAAATCCCAAGTACAAAACTTACCATTACTTTCATAAGCAAATCTCTTAGGCTTAATATAATTTGATTTTTCAAAAGAAAGTTCTTTTAAATTTTTAAACGCCATAATAAAACCTTTATTTATTTTTCACATTGTACTTTATTTTTGCTTTTTTGAAAATATAAAGGTGATTAAAGCCTTAAAAAATTAAAAATCATATTTATAACTCAACCAAAAACTCCTTCCTTCTGTATAGTCTTGATAACGATTTGCATATCCAGCAGGATTAGCCCCATCCCATTTAGTAACTTGAGGATCGAAGAAATTTTTATCAAAAAGATTTTGCACTGCAAAACTTAAGCTAGATTGCTTATTAATTTTATAATTTATCCCTAAATCCACTATATAAAAAGGCTTATATTTTTGCCATGGCAAACTACCATTACCGCCACCTTTTGCTTTAGCTATAGTATCAAGTCTTGCTCGTGTTTTTATATAGGAACTAAATTTACCTCGCTCATAGTTTAATTTTAACATTGCTATATGTCTTGGTAAATTTTCTATTCTATCACCGCCAAACCAATTTTTTTGACCATCTTTGTAGCGATTATCCATAAAAGTATAACTTGAATTTAGGCTAAAACCATTGTAAGTTTTAGTATTAAATGCAAATTCTATACCTTTAGTCTGTGTTTTTCCAAGATTAATAGGACGAGTACAAACAGTATTATTATCGCAATTAATACCATTTAATGAGCCTGTTAAATCTTCACTACTGATTTGATTTGTAAAATCAGTAATAAATCCTGTAATAGAATAATGTGCAAAATCAAATACCCTAAAATCAACACCCAATTCATAATTTATACTTTCTTCTGGTTTTAAGTTAGGGTTTCCAAAATAAGCATTATTATTGGCATAATTATAATATCCATTTGTCAACTGCTTGGCAGCAGGAGTTTTATAGCCTTTTGAAACACCTCCTTTCAAGGCTATATTATCATTTAAGTGATAAACCAAATAAACCCTAGGCGTAAATTCAGAATCAAACAAATCGCTATAAATATAACGCAAACCTGTAGTAAAAATCAAATCATCTGTTATAAAATACTCATTTTCCCCATAAAGCGCAACCGTGGTTTGATCAAGATTTTTACCTCTTATTTGACTACCTGCGCTTGCTTGATCATTTTTTAACATCTCATAATCAATCCTTGCACCAAAGGTATTTACTAAATTACCGTACTGACCTAAATTCCAAGGTAAAACAACCTTACCTTCTCCTACCCAAATTTGGCTATGTAGCTCCTTATCCTTAGTGCTACCATATTGTAAATATGAGTTAGTTGAACCAAAATCATAGTTACCATCATGATTTAAAACAATATTATCCTTAAAAAGTTGTCTTTCACTTTTAATAGCCCTACTACTTGTAGAATTCACTGAAATTTCATTAATATATCGTTCTATATCAAAATATATATTATTTTTATCATCTACTGTCCAATTAAGCCTAGAACCAAAACCTAAACTAGTAAAAGCACCTGGACTATGGCTAGCAATTTGATAATTATCAGGTCTTTGTTGACTACTATTCCAAACCGGTGTAGGCCATTTTAAATCAGAAGCTGCCTTATCATAATACTTCAACCTTACAGAAATTGATAATGCATCTTCAATCAAAGGAGTTGCCACATAAGCGTTAAATCCCCCAGCATTGCCATAGTGATTAGAGTGCTGTTGCAAAAGAGTGTTAAATTCTATATTTGCCTCAGTCTTATCAGGATTTTTCTTAGTGATAATATTTATCACACCGCCTACAGCATCACTGCCATAAAGTGTAGAAGCTGGACCACGTATAACCTCAATACGCTCTATCATAGACAAAGGTGGTAGATATCCTGATTCACTGCCACTAAAACCATTATCATAAAACCCATTTGCAACACTTTGACGTTTTCCATCAATTAAAACTAGAGTATAAGAACTACCAAAACCTCGTATGCTAAAATCATAAGTGCCTGTTTTATTCATAGTCACATCTACACCTGGAATATCTCCTATAGCCTCCCCTATATCCTTAATTGGCTTTTTTTCAAGCTCTTCTTTTGTAATGATAGAAATACTAGCAGGCGCATCAACCAAATCTTGTTCAAAACCACTAGCACTAACCACAACATCATTAAGTTGATATTTTTCTTCTGCTTTTAACAAAGCTCCAGATAAAATTAAAAAACACAGTAAACTTTTTTTAAATTTTATATTTTTGATTTGAGTCAAATTAATTCCTTTAAAAAATAATTATTTTGATATTTAAAATCATTTTTGAAGTATAAAAAAAGAATACTTTTAATTAACTTAATTTTGATAATAATTATAGATAATAAAATTATTTAAAAAAAGTGAAGTAAAAGCTTAAGCCTCTTGGTAGGCTCCAAGCTTTAAAATTTTCTGCATACGATTTGCAGAAAGTTCTCGCGTATCAATATTTTCAAGTTCATTTAGAGATTTTTTTACATAATCAGCAATAGCTACTGCTGCAGCTTCTTTATTACGATGTGCACCATTTGTAGGCTCATCTATAACATCATCAATTAAACCTTGAGATTTTAAATCATCAGCCGTTACCTTCATAGCCTTGGTTGCAGCTTCACTTTTTGCAGGATCATTCCAAAGTATTGCAGCACAACCTTCAGGAGAAATTACTGAAAAAACAGAATTTTTCATCATTGCAAGTCTATCTGCAACCCCTATAGCTAGCGCCCCACCGCTACCGCCTTCTCCAATAACTATAGCAATGGTCGGTATTTTCAAATCACTTAATTCATATAAATTTCTAGCGATAGCTTCACTTTGCCCTCTTTCTTCAGCACCTACACCAGGATAAGCACCCGGAGTATCTATTAAAAATAAGATAGGAATTTGGAACTTCTCTGCAAGTCTTGCTACCCTTAAAGCTTTACGATAACCTTCAGGATGTGGCATACCAAAATTTCTAGCGATTTTATCTTTTGTTCCACGCCCTTTTTGCTCGCCAATTACAATTATTTTTTTCTCTCCTAAATAACCCATAAAACAAACAATAGCAGGATCATCTCTAAAAGCACGGTCACCATGTATTTCGTGAGCATCGTTTAAAATAAGTTCAATATAATCAAGAGCGTAAGGACGATCTGGATGGCGTGCTAATTGCAAACGTTGAAAATCGCTTAAATTTTTATAAGTTTTAGAAATTTCTTTTTCAAGATTTTTCTTTAAAATCGATACAGCTTCAGTATCTCCTTTAATCTGAGCGTTGATAATATCCTCATCAATTTGCTGAATATTTTTTTCAAAATCTAAATAAGAAGCCATATTAATCTACTTTTTTAAATACAACACAGCCATTTGTGCCACCAAAACCAAAAGAATTACTCATTGCCACTTTTAAATCTGATTTTCTTGATATATTTGGAACATAATCAAGATCACATTCCTCATCTTTTACAAGCTGATTGATTGTAGGTGGAACTACCCCATCTCTTAAAGCCATAACACTGATAACTGCTTCAATTGCACCTGCAGCGCCTAAGCAATGACCTGTTTGTCCTTTTGTGGAACTTACAAGTGGGATATTATTACCAAAAAGCTCTTTAATTGCTGCTGTTTCATTTTTATCATTTACAGGAGTTGAAGTTCCATGTGCATTGATATAATCTACCTTTGGATTCCCTGCCATATTTAAAGCTTTTTTCATAGCTCTTAAAGGTCCATCTAAAGTTGGTGAAGTAATATGATGTGCATCTGCACTTTCTCCAAATCCAATTAATTCAGCATAAATCGTAGCACCACGTTTTTTAGCCTCTTCATATTCCTCAAAAACTAAAGCTCCAGCACCTTCTCCCATAACAAAACCATCTCTTTCTTTGTCAAATGGTCTTGAAGCATGCTGTGGATCTTCATTTCTGGTTGATAAAGCTTTCATTGAAGCAAAACCACCTATACCCACAGGACAAATAGCGGCTTCTGCACCTATAACTAACATTTTTTTGGCATTTCCTAAAGCTATACTTTTGTAAGCTTCTCCTATAGCATGGGTTCCTGCTGCACAAGCTGTAACACAAGAAATATTTGGCCCTTTAAGTCCATGCTCTATAGAAATCAAACCTCCTAACATATTTACAAGTGCTGAAGGTATGAAAAAAGGGGAAATTTTACGCGGACCTCGCTCGGAACAAATAATGGAATTTTTTTCTATGTTAGGCAAACCTCCGATACCAGCAGCCGAAACAATACCAAATTCTTCTTTGTCTAATTCTTCGCTAAATCCAGCATCCTGCATTGCTTCTCTTGCTGCTTTAATTCCAAGCTGTATGAAACGGTCAATCTTTTTTACTTCTTTGCCATCAACAACCTCTAATGGATCAAAATTCTTAACTTCAGCTGCAATTTGAACAGGAAAATCTGTAGTATCAAAAAGAGTAATTTTGTTTACCCCACTTTCTCCATTGCAAATTGCCTTAAACGAACTTTCCTTATCTAAACCAAGGGCATTGATCATACCAATACCTGTAACTACAACTCTTTTCAAGAATAAGCTCCTTGCAAGAAAAAAATTATTTTTTTAGATTATCAATATAATTTACAACATCTTCAATTTTAATTAATTTTTCAGCATCACTATCTGGAATTTCTACTTCAAATTTTTCTTCTAAAGCCATAATAAGCTCTACAACATCTAAAGAATCAGCACCTAAATCTTCAATAATTTTTGATTCCATTTTAACTGCATCTGCATCAATGCTTAATTGCTCTACTACTACTGCTTTTACATCATCAAATGTTGCCATTTGTTCTCCTTCAAAAAATTAAAATAAAGCGTATTTTACTATAAAAAGCTTAAAATATTTATAGTTTTTCATTATACTTGAAAATAAAATATTAAAACATAAAGGAAAAACGATGCTTTTCTCTAATTTAATCAAAGAAAATCAAAAAATTTGGGATGCTTATCTACATCATGATTTTGTTAAAAAATTAGAAGATAAAAGCCTAAAGCAAGAAAATTTTCTTTTTTATCTCAAGCAAGATTATATTTATTTGCTTAATTACGCAAAATGTTATGCAAGATTAGCACTTAACTCAAATACTGCAAAAGAACTTCGTTTTGCTATGAAATTTCAAAATTATATAGTTGAAGGAGAAATGGAACTTCATCGTGCAATTTTATCTCTTGGCATTAATGCAGATGAACTCGATACAAAAGATGAAAGTTTAGTCAATATAGCCTATTCGCGTTATATGTTAAGCGTAGGTGAAAATGGAGATTTTTTAAATATGTTAGTTGCTCTTAGTGCTTGCGCTATAGGCTATGCAAAAATAGGTGCTGAAATTATAAATCGTTTAAAAAATGAAAATTTAAAAGATCATCCTTACAAGGAATGGATTTTGACCTATGGAAGTGAAAATTTTCAAAATGAAGCTAAAGAATTTGAAGATTTTGTTAATTCTTATACTTCAAGTGTTAGTGCACAAAAATTCCAAAAACTCAGCGAAATTTTTCATACTGCAACACGCTTGGAAGTGGCTTTTTGGGAACATTCTTTAAGAATGGAATTAAATCTTTAAACATGGGCTTTTTGCCCATGTTTTTATGCAATTTTACTTGCATCAATAATATTATAATCTAAACCAACCATTTCTTTAGAAAGTCCTAATGCAAGTCCTACTAATTGTGATAAATGAATAATAGGCAATCTTGCTTTAGAATTAGTATAATCTTGAAATCTTTCTTGATAGATATCAAGCTGCATTTGACAAAGTGGACAAGGTGTTACAACACAATCAGCTTGATTTTCACTTGCATTATTAACAATTTGACTAGACATTTTTTTCACAGATTTTTCTGCAGGATAAGAAGCATGAAAACCACAACAATCAAGGCGTTTTTCAAAAGGAACTATTTTAGCCCCTAAAACTTCTACTACACTTTCAAAACTTTTTGGATTGGTTGAACTTTCTTTTTTACCGAAAGTATCTTCAGGTCTTAAACTATGACAACCATAAAATAAAGCTACTTTTAAATTTGAAAGCGGCTTTTTTACCTTGCTTTTTAAATTATCCAAATCCTCATAAAGCTCCCACAAAAGACTTGTAATAGGCGTTGAACCTTGATATTTCATTCCGCCTTGTGCTAAAAAAGTATTGATGCGTTCTTTTGCACCCTTATCAAGAGTATTTTTTGCTTTAGTTAAAGTTAGCATACAAGTACTACAAGTTGTAAGCATTGGCATTTTCATCTCTTCTGCTAAAGCAATATTTCTTGCATTAGCCACCAAAGTCGCAATAGGATCAACGCACTGCGCTTGAGAAGCCCCGCAACAACTCCACCCCTTAATTTCATTCAACTTCCAACCCAAAATAGGTGCAATAGCTTCAAGTGAAATTTTAGATTCTTTTGCAGCTTGAGATAAAACACAACCTGGAAAAAAAGCGTATTCTTTTTGCATATTTTACTCCTTAACAGCAGCTTCTTGTGCCGCCTTTATCATTTTAACCAAATCTTTATGTCCTTCTATTTCATCCTCGCCAAAAACATGCATAGGATTCATTTTTCCTGCACGCATAAGTTTAAAAGCTATATCTGTTTTGCCCATAGAACCTATAACACCCTCAGAACGCAAAGCAAGATAAATTTCATTCAAGCGTCCTGAACCTTCAACTAAATCTTTATAAAAAGCTTCAGCATGATCAGGCCCTAAGCCTTCATTTAAACCTTTTTTAATCGCCATCACTCTTAAATTTGCTATATCACTTACTGAACTTATACCCTTTGGACAACGATCAGCGCACTCTTGACAATGAACACAAAGCCAAAGTCCATTCATTACACTAGGTTTTACATGCAACATAGGATCCTTACCTCGAGAGTCTGCCGCTGCACGCCAAGCATGAGTAAAAACAAAAGGTTGCATATAATCGCTACTATCTGCTTCTAATTTATTACACTCTGAGGCACAGCTACCACATAAAATACAATCCCATTGCTTGCTAATACGATCAAATTCTTCTTGACTTTGTTTACAGCCCTTTTCCGCTGAAAATTCATTTTTTGCCACCATGGCAGGACGAATTTTTCTTAAATTTTCTATAGAAGGCTCCCAATCCACAATTAAATCAGAAATTACTCTAAAATTTCCAAGCGGAGAAATGCGTATACTTGAAGGATTATCATATTCTTTTAACAAATCTTGCATCTTAGTATCACAAGCAAGATAAGAATGCCCATTCACACACACTGCACAAGCCCCACAAATTGCAGATTGACAAGAGGCGGTAAAATTTAAAGTAATATCTTTTGTTTTTTTAATAAAAAGCAAAAGAGAGAGCAGAGTTTTTCCTTGTATATCCTTATCATCAATATCATAACTTTGTTCATATTTTTCCTTGCCATTAAAACGATCTATGATGATTTTCATTGTACTCTCCTTCCATCAAGTGAAAACTCAGTTACCACGACATCTTTATAACTAAGTTTTAATTCATCATTTTCTAAATTTACAATGCTATGTTTTAAGAAATTTTTATCATCTCGCTTTGGATAATCTTCTCTAGTATGAGCTCCACGGCTTTCAAGTCTATTTCTAGCTGCTAAACAAGCACAGCGAGAAAGTAAAATCAAATTACCAAGCTCTACATAATCTGTAAAAGCAGTATTCATCACTTCATTAGGATTTGGAATACGAATTTTTTCATATCTTGCTTGTATATCTTCTAAATTTTTTGCTAGAAGATCGAGTTTTTCTTGAGTTCTAAAAATCCCCATATTATCCCAATTTTGACTTCCTAGCTCTTCTCGCAATTCATACATTTCTTGACCATTTCCGCCATTATTTGTAATTTCTTTAAATCTAGCCTGCCATTTTTGCGCAAGTTCATGAGTTTTTGCCCCTTTTCCAAAACTTGCATCTTTGGCATAATTTGTCGCACCAATGCCTGCTAAATGCCCCGTTACAACTGCATCGGCTAAAGAATTTCCCCCTAGTCTATTAGCTCCATGTATAGAAATACAAGAAGCTTCTCCACCTACATAAATTCCAGCAATTTTAGTACTCATATCTTCAAATTTAGCCACTTCAATTCCACCCATAGAATAATGCGCCGTTGGACGGATAGGTACAGGAGTATCCACTAAATCAATATTCTCAAAAAGCATTGCAGTATGACGAATTTTTGGTAAATCTTTTAAAATTTTTTCTTTTCCTAAGTGGCGTACATCGCACAAAACATAAGCTCCAAGTCCCTCGCCATAACCTCTACCTTCGCGAATTTCTGTTTCTATAGCACGCGCAACCACATCTCGCGGTGCAAGCTCCATTTTTTCATGGTAATTTTTCATAAAACGCTCACCACGATTATTTAAAAGATATCCCCCTTCACCGCGTGCCGCTTCTGTAATAAGAGTTCCACCATTTGCAACTCCTGTTGGGTGAAATTGTATCATCTCAGGATCTTCAAAACCAAGTCCTGCTCTAAGAGCAGCTGCCACGCCATCTCCTGTGGCAATAAAAGGAGTTGAAGTTCTATTATAAAATATCCTTGTGTATCCCCCTGTAGCAATCACCAAAGCTTTGCATAATACAGGATAAATTCCACCGCTTTGTATATCTCTTAAAACGACACCCTCGCATTTTCCATCCACAACACCTATATCCAAAAGTTCATGATCCATTAAAAATTTCACACCACTACTAATAGCATCATCTAAACAAGAATGCATTAAAATATGACCTGTTTTATCTGCAGAATAATTACAGCGTTTCTTAGAAGCTCCTCCCATTAAACGCTGAGCTACTCCACCTTGCTCATTTCTTGAAAACAAGGTTCCTATAAAATCCATATTAAAAATAGCCTTTCCAGCTAATTCACAAAATTTTAAAGCCGCATCTTGATCTACCAAATAAGCTCCGCCTTTAATAGTATCATAAGCATGTAATTTATAGGAATCTCCATTAGAAAAATCAGTAACTCCATTAATTCCACCCTCTGCCATACAAGTTGCGTTACGCGATGGCATCATCTTTGTAGCTACTACAACGCTTAATTTTGGATTTTCTTTTCTCACTGCGGTTGCAGCACGCAAACCTGCTCCACCTGATCCAATTACCAAAACATCGCAAGAAGGTAAATTTGTATCTTTATCCATCTTAGATGAATCATCTAAGGCATAAACTCCACTTGAACTTGCAGCTAAAGCTCCTACACTAATACAGGCTGTTTTTATAAAATCTCTTCTAGAAAATTCACCCATATCATTCTCCTTATTTAAAAAAAATTAATAATAATTTTTTAATGTAAGTCAATCTTACATAACCGCATGCCAAAAATCCAAAAACAAACTCTCCTTTCAATATAAAATGGATTAAAAACAAATTTATAATTTAGTAAATATAAAAAAGCATAAGATAAGTAATCAAAGAAGATAGATGAATATAATAAAATAAATATTAAAAAGTTTTTGCAATATATCATAATCTATTCCTTGCAAATTAAACGGAATGATTATACCTTAAAAAAATAACAAAAAGTTAATATTAATTAAGATAATATTTATCTTAATTAATATATAGTTAATAAAATTATCAAATCATTAAGCCTTAAAAAGCTTAAATTCTCCATTCATAAATTGCATTCTAGCGCTTAAATGTTCGAGATAAAAAACTTCAAATTTTGGATTTTGCGGAGTTTCATAAAGATTTACAAGATAAGGATATTTTTCAAACATCATTTTTTTAACTTCTAAATTTGATTCAAAAACCGCATTAGCCCTAAGTCTTAAAAAAGTCCCATCTTTTGCACAAGAACAAAATTCAATACCATTATAATTTTTTATATGCTTAAAAAGTCCTTTTGTGTTTGCTGTGCAAAAATAAATTTTATCTCCCACAAGCAATGGACTTTGTATAGGACGCACTCTAGGATTTCCACAAGTTCCTAAAGTGGCTAAAAATGCCGGTACATTATCATCTAAAAATTGTGCTATTTCTTTTAAATCCATCATTTTTCCTTACATATATAAACCACCATTGATCTTAAGCACATCGCCTGTCACATAAGAGGCATAATCACTGAGTAAAAACGCTACACAATTAGCCACTTCTTCAGGTTCTGCAAAGCGTTTTAAAGGAATATTATCTTGATAAGCTTGTTTGATTTCATCACTTAAAACTTCAGTCATATCGCTTTTTATGAAACCTGGAGTTACACAGTTAAAGCGTAAATTTCTACTTGCTCCTTCTTTAGCAAAAGATTTAGTCATAGCTATCATTCCACCTTTACTAGCAGAATAATTTACTTGTCCAGCATTGCCCATTTCTCCGACAATAGAAGCGATATTTACAACAGCACCAAAACGTTTTTTACTCATGGTTTTTAAAGCTTCTCTACAACCTAAAAAAGCTGAGCTTAAATTCGTATCCACAACGCCACTAAAGTCCTCTAATTTCATTCTTAAAGCAAGTTTATCATTTGTAATGCCTGCATTATTTACAAGATAACTTAGTTCTCCATCGCTCTCCACTATGGTTTTTACACCGTTTTCAAACTCATCTTCTTTACTTGCATCAAATTTAATCACAGCAGCAACACCACCACTTGCAATAATTTCATCTTTTAAAGCATCCGCAAGTTCAGGTTTTGAACGATAATTGATCCAAACTTTAAGCCCAAAACCTGCCAAAGTTTTTGCAATAGAAGCACCTATTCCCTTACTTGCTCCGGTAATTAAAACATTTTTTCCGCTAAATTTCATTATCTATCCTTAATAAGTTTAATTTTAAAAATTGCAATCTTAACAAATTTCTTACAAAAAAGGCAAACAAACTAAAACAAAGCCTCATTCATTTCTTTTGGAATTTCTAAGTCTAAAATTTTAAGCACGCTTGCAGCTATATTACTCAGCCCCATATTGGCTTTAATCTTTGAAACTCCCTTTGCTTGCACAAAAACAAAAACATCAAAAGTGGTGTGATTGGTAAGCAAATTTCCTTTTTCATCTTGCATAGCTTCGCAATTTCCATGATCACTTGTAATGATAAAAGCATAATCATGCTTTTTTGCACATTCTACAATCTCGCCCAAACAAGTATCCACCGCCTCAACAGCCTTTATAGCAGCATTAAAATCGCCTGTATGTCCCACCATATCTCCATTTGCAAAATTTACCACTATAAAATCCTCACCCTTTTCTATACCTTTTTTCACTGCATTACACACTTCAAAAGCACTCATTTGGGGTTTTTCATCATAGGTTTTTACCTTAGGACTTGGGATTAAAACCCTTGTTTCATTTTCCAAAAGCTCTTCTTTTCCGCCATTAAAAAAGAAAGTTACATGGGCATATTTTTCGGTTTCTGCGGTATGAAGCTGACTAAGCCCTGCTTTAGAAATCACTTGCGCTAAAGTATTTTCAATTTTTTCTTTTTCAAAAAGCACAGGGAGTTTAAATTTATCATCATAAACACTCATAGTAAGTAAATTTTCAAAGATTTTTTCGCGTTCAAACTCTTTAAAATCTTTAGAATTTAACACTTCAACGAGTTGTTTCATTCTATCATTTCTAAAGTTAATAAAGATAATGCCATCTTCTTCTCTCATGCCCTTGTAATTCTCATTTTGAGCTGCTTTGATAAATTCATCAGTAATATTTTCATCGTAAGATTTTTGCATGTATTCTAACAAATTTGACACGTTATAAGCCTTACCCAATAAACACTCATAATACTCTTTTACCCTATCCCAACGCTTATCTCTATCCATAGCATAAAAACGCCCACAAAGCGTAGCAAAATGCACACCTAAGTTTTCACAAAATTCTTTTAAATCTTTTATGAAATTTAAACCACTTTTTGGACTTACATCACGCCCATCAGTGATTGCGTGAGCAAAAACTTCATTGCCATTTTTCGCACAAATTTCAAGCATGGCTTTAAAATGCGTATCCATAGAATGCACCCCGCCATCACTATAAAGCCCTATAATATGCACTCTTTTACATTTTGCTAAAAGTTTTTGCAAATTCTCATTTTTTTCAAGCTCTTTGTTTTCAATGGCTTTATTAATACGCACTAAATTTTGATAAATAATACGCCCACTTCCTATACACATATGCCCTACTTCACTATTTCCCATTTGTCCTTCTGGTAAACCTACAGCCAAACCACTCGTTTTTAGTAAAGAATTTGGAACTTCCTTGAAAAGCTTTTCATAACTTGGTTTTTTAGCTGCTTCAAAAGCATTAAACTTACTATTTTTATTATACCCTATTCCATCTGTAATAATTAAAACACATTTTTGCTTCATTTTTCTCTCTTTTATAAGAATTTTTTTGGTTAGATTTTACTAAAATTAAACTTTTAAAAACCAAAAAGAAGGCTAGGTTTTGTATTATCTTTCAGATTTAAGTCATTATGCTTTTTTTACTTATATTAGTGTGCGTGCAGGATTTGCATTTTTTATCGCTTTATGTTTGTCTTTATTTTTAATGCCTAAATTTATTGCTTGGGCTAAAAATAAAAACGCTAGTCAACCTATTTACGAATACGCTCCAGAAACTCATAAAACCAAATGCCATACTCCAACTATGGGTGGACTTATTTTCATCAGTTCTGCAGTAATTGCAAGTTTATCTTGTATCAAATTTGATAATATTTTTGCTATAAGTGCTTTGCTTTGTTTGATACTTTTTTGTTTGATAGGACTCGTAGATGATTTAGGTAAAGTTCTAAAAAAAGATAATCACTCAGGACTTAGCCCAAAAATGAAGCTTTTAGCGCAAATCATCGCAGGACTTATTTGTATCTTGCCTTTATATTTTAGTTCAGAACTTAGCACAGAACTTTTTATACCTTTTTACAAACATCCTCTTTTTGATATGGAAATTTTTGCCATTGCTTTTTGGATTTTGGTTTTAATTTCTAGCTCTAATGCTGTAAATTTAACCGATGGACTTGATGGCTTAGCTACAGTTCCAAGTATTTTTTCTTTATCTACTTTAGGAATATTCTTATATTTGAGCGGAAATTTAAATTATAGTGAATATTTACTTTTGCCAAAAATTCAAGGTTTGGGCGAAGTGGTGATTATTTGTGCTGCATTAATCGGTGCTTTAATGGGATTTTTATGGTACAACTGTTATCCTGCGCAAGTTTTTATGGGAGATAGTGGAAGTTTAGCTTTAGGTGGCTTTATAGGATTTTTAGCCGTTATTAGCAAAAATGAAATTTTACTTTTACTCATAGGTTTTGTTTTTGTTCTTGAAACTGTTTCTGTAATTTTACAAGTTGGAAGTTTTAAAATTTTTAATAAAAGAGTATTTAAAATGGCGCCTATTCATCATCATTTTGAAAAAGTTGGCTGGGTAGAAAATAAAATTATAGTGCGTTTTTGGATGATAGCCTTACTTTCAAATTTACTTGCACTTGCATCAATAAAGCTAAGATAATGAAAATTTCACTTTTTGGATACGGAAAAACCACACGTGCTATTGCTGAAAATTTGGTAGATAAATTTGGGCCTTTTGATATTTATGATGATCATTTTACAGAAACAAAAAAAGATACACTAGGAAATTTACTTTTAAATCCTAATGATTTTGATGATAATTTAAGCGATATTGAAATTCCTAGTCCAGGTTTTCCACCAAAGCACAAACTCATTCAAAAAGCAAAAAATTTACAAAGCGAATATGACTTTTTTTATGATATCATGCCAAAATCCGTTTGGATAAGCGGAACCAATGGCAAAACCACTACCACTCAAATGGCAACGCATTTATTATCACACATTGGTGCTGTTATGGGTGGAAATGTTGGAACTCCTTTAGCAGAGCTTGATCCTTATGCAAAACTTTGGATACTTGAAACTTCATCTTTTACCCTACACTACACTCATAAAGCTAAACCTGAAATTTATGCACTTTTACCTATAAGTCCTGATCATCTTTCTTGGCATGGAAGTTTTGATAATTATGTTCAAGATAAGCTAAGCGTTTTAAAAAGAATGAATGAATGTGATGTAGTAATACTGCCTAAAATTTATGCAAATACTCCAACAAAAGCTCATAAAATAAGCTATGAAGATGAAAAAGATCTAGCTGTTAAATTTGGCATTGATACGGAAAAAATTTCCTTTAAAAGTCCTTTTTTACTCGATGCTATCATGGCTTTAGCTATAGAAAAAATTCTACTTGATACTTTAAGCTATGAGCTTTTAAATAGCTTTGTAATGGAAAAAAATAAACTCGAAGAGCTAAAAGACAGTCAAAATAGGCTTTGGGTAAATGACACTAAAGCTACAAATGAAAGTGCTGTAATGGCTGCACTTAGTCGCTATAAAGATAAAAAAATCCATCTTATCATAGGGGGAGATGATAAGGGTGTAGATCTTAGCAATTTATTTGATTTTATGAAAAATTTTAACATAGAACTCTATGCTATAGGTATTAGTACCGAAAAAATGCTTGATTATGCAAAAAAAGCGAATTTGAAAGCCTATAAATGTGAAGTTTTATCTAAAGCTGTAAATGAAATTTCAAATCACTTAAGAGTCAATGAAGTGGCTCTTTTAAGTCCCGCTTGCGCAAGTTTAGATCAGTTCAACTCTTACGTAGAGCGTGGAAAAGTCTTTAAAGAATGTGTGAATAAAATTTAATTTATTATACAATCCATACAAATATATTAAACTTTCCAAACTCCTAAAAACACCCTATTCTCTTAAAAACCCTAAACAGCAACAAACTCTTTTTTAAACACAATTCTAAGCATCATCTAAAACAACAATAAAAATAAACATAGGATTTATATATAAAGTAAGCAATGAAGACATTTAACAAGTCCGCAATGAGCTACTTTCCCCCTGCCAGTAAGGCGTAGTATCATCACCCACGATGTGCTTAGCTTCTTGGTTCGGGATGGAGCAAGGCGTTTCCACATCTGTATAATCACGGACATTGTTATTTAAATATTCTTTGAAAGATTTAATTTATAAATAAAGCTTAATCTTTTATTTCTTTATTTTTTTCTTTATTCTCTTTCTTCTTTACTTATCTTTTATCTTTAATAAGTTTTTATATAGAATACTTAAAAAACAATGTTAAGAGCAAGTTCTAATACAAACTCTACTTGAAAGATTTTATTAGCTTAAAAACATAATGTTTATATAAATATTTCATATAAAACATTCAAAGCTTTCTTAAAAACCTTAACAAGGAAGTGATGCTTTATTAAAGATAAGCCAAACGCTCTATTAGTACTGGTCAGCTAAAGGACTTTCATCCATTACACACCCAGCCTATCAAACTAGTAGTCTTCTAGAGAGCTTAGAGAAGATTCATCTTAGAGTTGGCTTCACGCTTAGATGCTTTCAGCGTTTATCCTTTCCAAACTTAGCTACGCTGCGATGCTCTTGGCAGAACAACAGCTACACCAGTGGTTTGTTCAACCCGGTCCTCTCGTACTAGGGTCAAATCTCTTCAATCTTCTTACGCCCACGGCAGATAGGGACCGAACTGTCTCACGACGTTCTGAACCCAGCTCGCGTACCGCTTTAAATGGCGAACAGCCATACCCTTGGGACCTGCTCCAGCCCCAGGATGCGATGAGCCGACATCGAGGTGCCAAACCTCCCCGTCGATGTGAGCTCTTGGGGGAGATCAGCCTGTTATCCCCGGGGTACCTTTTATCCTTTGAGCGATGGCCCTTCCACACAGAACCACCGGATCACTAAGACCGACTTTCGTCTCTGCTTGACTTGTATGTCTTGCAGTTAAGCTGGCTTATACCTTTATACTCTACGAACGATTTCCAACCGTTCTGAGCCAACCTTTGTAAGCCTCCGTTATTATTTGGGAGGCGACCGCCCCAGTCAAACTACCCACCAGACATTGTCCCACTTGAGGATAACTCAAGCTGGTTAGCTACCCAAATAAGAAAGAGTGGTATCTCAACAACGGCTCATATACAACTGGCGTCATATACTCAAAGCCTCCCACCTATCCTGCACATTCTTATCCAAGTAGCAGTGTCAAGCTGTAGTAAAGGTCCACGGGGTCTTTCCGTCTTGCCGCGGGTAGGAGGAATTTTCACCTCCACTACAATTTCACTGGATCCCTCTTTGAGACAGCTCCCATCTCGTTACGCCATTCATGCAGGTCGGTATTTAACCGACAAGGAATTTCGCTACCTTAGGACCGTTATAGTTACGGCCGCCGTTTACTCGGGCTTCGATCAAGAGCTTCGCTAATGCTAACCCCATCAATTAACCTTCGAGCACCGGGCAGGCGTCACACCCTATACATCCTCTTACGAGTTAGCAGAGTGCTGTGTTTTTGGTAAACAGTCGGGAGGGACTCTTTGTTGTAAGTTTCCTTGCTTTCGGAGTAAATCCTAATACAAAGCTAACCACACCTTATACCGAAGATACGGTGCTATTTTGCAGAGTTCCTTAAAGAGAGTTCTTCCACGCGCCTTAGAATACTCATCCCACCCACCTGTGTCGGTTTACGGTACGGGCAACATTAGCTAAACTTAGAAACTTTTCTTGGCTCGACGGCATCAGGGGTTCTTCTATCCATCCGAAGACTTCAAAAAGCCTTTCAGTTCTCGGAGTATTGTTATACGGATTTGCCTGTATAACCTCCTACGACCTTAGACTAGCACTTCCATCCGCTAGCCCCCTTAGCCCTAAGCGTCCTTCCATCGCACACTAATGTTGGTATTGGAATATTAACCAATTTGCCATCGTCTACCCCTTTCGGACTCGACTTAGGACCCGACTAACCCTACGATGACGAGCATCGCGTAGGAAACCTTGGGTTTACGGCGTTAATGATTCTCACATTAATTATCGCTACTCATGCCTGCATGCTCACTTCTATTCGCTCCAGCACTCCTTACCGGTATACCTTCGACGCAAATAGAACGCTCTCCTACCACTTGCACACAACTTAAACTACTTAAACTTTAAACCAAGAATATTTTTACTGATTTTACTAAGCTTTATTTCTATCTTTACTCTATAAAAATCAGTAAAAATATAACTTAAAACATATAACTTAGTTTTTTTATATTCTAAACTTAAATAATCTAAGTTGTGTGCAAGTCTACAGCTTCGGTACTTACTTTAGCCCCGTTATATTTTCCGCGCAAAATCACTAGACCAGTGAGCTATTACGCTTTCTTTAAAGGATGGCTGCTTCTAAGCCAACCTCCTGGTTGTTTAAGTAACTTCACATCGTTTTCCACTTAAGTAAGATTTAGGGACCTTAGCTGGTAGTCTGGGTTGTTTCCCTCTTGACGACGGATTTTATCACTCGCCGCCTGACTGCTGTGATTACATATAAGGTATTCGGAGTTTGATAGGGTTTGGTACATTGGTGTATGCCCTAGCCCATTCAGTGCTCTACCCCCTTATATTACGACACAACGCTATACCTAAATATATTTCGGAGAGAACCAGCTATCACGAAGTTTGATTGGCCTTTCACCCCTATCCACAAGTCATCCCGGGGCTTTTCAACGCCTATGGGTTCAGTCCTCCACTAGTTCTTACACTAGCTTCAACTTGCTCATGGATAGATCACTTCGTTTCGGGTCTGCAGCATCTGACTAAGCGCCCTATTCAGACTCGCTTTCGCTACGGCTTCGCGTTTGCTTAACCTTGCCAGACACCACAACTCGCAGGCTCATTATGCAAAAGGCAGTCCATCACACTGTATTGCTACATAGTGCTCTGAATGATTGTAAGCAAATGGTTTCAGGTTCTATTTCACTCTGATCACCTCAGTTCTTTTCACCTTTCCCTCACGGTACTTGTGCACTATCGATCTGGTATTAGTATTTAGGGTTGGATCGTGGTCGACCCGGATTCAGACAGGATTCCTCGTGTCCCGCCCTACTCAGGATACTGCTAGCTAAGCTTTGTTTTTCGCATACGGGACTATCACCCTCTATGGCTATACTTTCCAGAATGTTCTGCTAAACTCAGCTCTTGCACATTGCAGTCCTACAACCCCCAGTGCAAGCACTGGGTTTGCCCTCTTGCGCTTTCGCTCGCCGCTACTGACGCAATCTCTATTGATTTCTTTTCCTGAGGGTACTAAGATGTTTCAATTCCCCTCGTTCGCTCCTATATAGGTAATGTATATCTCTATACATTGGGTTGCCCCATTCGGAAATCTACGGATCAAAGCTTCTTGACAACTCCCCGTAGCTTATCGCAGTCTAGTACGTCCTTCATCGCCTTTACCAGTCAAGGCATCCACCATTCGCTCTTAGTAGCTTACCTTTT
>NZ_MJYJ01000052.1:0-6623 GCF_001763255.1 Campylobacter sp. BCW_4338 | reverse complement strand
TAAAATATAGCCCCCATTTTTTAACCCACCAAATACTTATATAAATACTTACACAAATATTTATATTATTTAATCCTTTATTTAATCCCCTTTTAAGTTTAATTGGTTATACTTTCATTTCCTTTTTTGAAAAAAAGGACTTAAAATCTTTTAAATTATAAAGTTTCACTAACTGAGTAGATTTTATAAATTAACTTTATTTTAGATTTTTTAAGTTTTTAAATTATTTGAGTTTTTAACTTTCTTAATTTTTTAATTTAAAACTAAAAAGCTTTTTTATAAATCTTGTTTTTAATTTAAAAACTTTTCTTTTAAAAATGATTTTTTGTTTTGTTCTTTTAACTTAGTATTGTTATTCAAATCTTATTAGTCAATCTTTGAAATCTAAATAAGTGATCGATTGAGCCAGAAAGATTTAGGCATAAGTAATTATGTAAAATCTATTCAATCTAATTTAAAAAGATTAAAAGCTTTTCTTTTAATCTTTTATAACTTTTTCTTTGAAGAAAAAGATTAAACTATCTATAATTTTTATGGAGAGTTTGATCCTGGCTCAGAGTGAACGCTGGCGGCGTGCCTAATACATGCAAGTCGAACGATGAAGCTTCTAGCTTGCTAGAAGTGGATTAGTGGCGCACGGGTGAGTAAGGTATAGTTAATCTGCCCTACACAAGAGGACAACAGTTGGAAACGACTGCTAATACTCTATACTCCTGCTTAACACAAGTTGAGTAGGGAAAGTTTTTCGGTGTAGGATGAGACTATATAGTATCAGCTAGTTGGTAAGGTAATGGCTTACCAAGGCTATGACGCTTAACTGGTCTGAGAGGATGATCAGTCACACTGGAACTGAGACACGGTCCAGACTCCTACGGGAGGCAGCAGTAGGGAATATTGCGCAATGGGGGAAACCCTGACGCAGCAACGCCGCGTGGAGGATGACACTTTTCGGAGCGTAAACTCCTTTTCTTGGGGAAGAATTCTGACGGTACCTAAGGAATAAGCACCGGCTAACTCCGTGCCAGCAGCCGCGGTAATACGGAGGGTGCAAGCGTTACTCGGAATCACTGGGCGTAAAGGGCGCGTAGGCGGATTATCAAGTCTCTTGTGAAATCTAATGGCTTAACCATTAAACTGCTTGGGAAACTGATAGTCTAGAGTGAGGGAGAGGCAGATGGAATTGGTGGTGTAGGGGTAAAATCCGTAGATATCACCAAGAATACCCATTGCGAAGGCGATCTGCTGGAACTCAACTGACGCTAAGGCGCGAAAGCGTGGGGAGCAAACAGGATTAGATACCCTGGTAGTCCACGCCCTAAACGATGTACACTAGTTGTTGGGATGCTAGTCATCTCAGTAATGCAGCTAACGCATTAAGTGTACCGCCTGGGGAGTACGGTCGCAAGATTAAAACTCAAAGGAATAGACGGGGACCCGCACAAGCGGTGGAGCATGTGGTTTAATTCGAAGATACGCGAAGAACCTTACCTGGGCTTGATATCCTAAGAACCTTATAGAGATATGAGGGTGCTAGCTTGCTAGAACTTAGAGACAGGTGCTGCACGGCTGTCGTCAGCTCGTGTCGTGAGATGTTGGGTTAAGTCCCGCAACGAGCGCAACCCACGTATTTAGTTGCTAACGGTTCGGCCGAGCACTCTAAATAGACTGCCTTCGTAAGGAGGAGGAAGGTGTGGACGACGTCAAGTCATCATGGCCCTTATGCCCAGGGCGACACACGTGCTACAATGGCATATACAATGAGACGCAATACCGCGAGGTGGAGCAAATCTATAAAATATGTCCCAGTTCGGATTGTTCTCTGCAACTCGAGAGCATGAAGCCGGAATCGCTAGTAATCGTAGATCAGCCATGCTACGGTGAATACGTTCCCGGGTCTTGTACTCACCGCCCGTCACACCATGGGAGTTGATTTCACTCGAAGCCGGAATACTAAACTAGTTACCGTCCACAGTGGAATCAGCGACTGGGGTGAAGTCGTAACAAGGTAACCGTAGGAGAACCTGCGGTTGGATCACCTCCTTTCTAGAGTACAAAGTAATAAGTCTCACAACTATTACTTCAAATATATAAACTCAATTGATTCTTGTTTAGATTTCAAAGATTGATGATAAAGCTAATTGTTTATGGGGAATTAGCTCAGCTGGGAGAGCGCCTGCTTTGCACGCAGGAGGTCAGCGGTTCGATCCCGCTATTCTCCACCATTTATTAAGGGCCTATAGCTCAGCTGGTTAGAGTGCACCCCTGATAAGGGTGAGGTCACAAGTTCAAGTCTTGTTAGGCCCACCATAAAAAAGATTTGAATAAAGAAGCTTTAAAATCTAAAGCAAGTATATAAAGTAGATTAAATATAAAATATAAACTCTAAATACTTAGATTTATTTTTATCTTTAGCTATAAAAGAATATACTTTAATAGATATAAATAACATATACATTATGTATTTATATTTATAATGATTATGTTAATATATATACTTCCTTTAGGTTTTAAACCTAAATGTTCTTTTTAATTATCATTGTTAAGAGTCACAAGCAAGTTTTAATAAAAACAATTTTACAGGACTTGTTAAAGGATAAAACCTATTTATCTTTTCTTTAGTTTAACTTAACTTTTAGCTGTCTTTATTTCTATGAATAAAGAGAATATTAGATTTAAGGATTATAAATTAAAGACAAGTTTCAAACTCACAGCTTAGTTGAGACTAAATCATTTAGTTTTATATTAAGTGTTTGAATGCTTTCCGTCTTAAGATAAAGAAGTCTTATCATAAAAACTTTAACAAGGAAGTGATGCGTTTTAGAATCAATAAAAAAGGTAGAAGTTAGGTTATATCTAACTTTTATGCAAATTGTTTTTTTAGCGATTAAGAATTGAAGCTTTATCTACATTAATTTTTTAATGAATGTTTAGTTTATTTCGTTTTAAGCCTAATATCTTTTAGGTTGGCGGGGTAGGCCTTTAGCTTTGGTTCTTTAGGATGAGCTTTGCTCATCTGCTAAAAGAACATCAAAAGGTAAGCTACTAAGAGCGAATGGTGGATGCCTTGACTGGTAAAGGCGATGAAGGACGTACTAGACTGCGATAAGCTACGGGGAGTTGTCAAGAAGCTTTGATCCGTAGATTTCCGAATGGGGCAACCCAATGTATAGAGATATACATTACCTATATAGGAGCGAACGAGGGGAATTGAAACATCTTAGTACCCTCAGGAAAAGAAATCAATAGAGATTGCGTCAGTAGCGGCGAGCGAAAGCGCAAGAGGGCAAACCCAGTGCTTGCACTGGGGGTTGTAGGACTGCAATGTGCAAGAGCTGAGTTTAGCAGAACATTCTGGAAAGTATAGCCATAGAGGGTGATAGTCCCGTATGCGAAAAACAAAGCTTAGCTAGCAGTATCCTGAGTAGGGCGGGACACGAGGAATCCTGTCTGAATCCGGGTCGACCACGATCCAACCCTAAATACTAATACCAGATCGATAGTGCACAAGTACCGTGAGGGAAAGGTGAAAAGAACTGAGGTGATCAGAGTGAAATAGAACCTGAAACCATTTGCTTACAATCATTCAGAGCACTATGTAGCAATACAGTGTGATGGACTGCCTTTTGCATAATGAGCCTGCGAGTTGTGGTGTCTGGCAAGGTTAAGCAAACGCGAAGCCGTAGCGAAAGCGAGTCTGAATAGGGCGCTTAGTCAGATGCTGCAGACCCGAAACGAAGTGATCTATCCATGAGCAAGTTGAAGCTAGTGTAAGAACTAGTGGAGGACTGAACCCATAGGCGTTGAAAAGCCCCGGGATGACTTGTGGATAGGGGTGAAAGGCCAATCAAACTTCGTGATAGCTGGTTCTCTCCGAAATATATTTAGGTATAGCGTTGTGTCGTAATATAAGGGGGTAGAGCACTGAATGGGCTAGGGCATACACCAATGTACCAAACCCTATCAAACTCCGAATACCTTATATGTAATCACAGCAGTCAGGCGGCGAGTGATAAAATCCGTCGTCAAGAGGGAAACAACCCAGACTACCAGCTAAGGTCCCTAAATCTTACTTAAGTGGAAAACGATGTGAAGTTACTTAAACAACCAGGAGGTTGGCTTAGAAGCAGCCATCCTTTAAAGAAAGCGTAATAGCTCACTGGTCTAGTGATTTTGCGCGGAAAATATAACGGGGCTAAAGTAAGTACCGAAGCTGTAGACTTGCACACAACTTAGATTATTTAAGTTTAGAATATAAAAAAACTAAGTTATATGTTTTAAGTTATATTTTTACTGATTTTTATAGAGTAAAGATAGAAATAAAGCTTAGTAAAATCAGTAAAAATATTCTTGGTTTAAAGTTTAAGTAGTTTAAGTTGTGTGCAAGTGGTAGGAGAGCGTTCTATTTGCGTCGAAGGTATACCGGTAAGGAGTGCTGGAGCGAATAGAAGTGAGCATGCAGGCATGAGTAGCGATAATTAATGTGAGAATCATTAACGCCGTAAACCCAAGGTTTCCTACGCGATGCTCGTCATCGTAGGGTTAGTCGGGTCCTAAGTCGAGTCCGAAAGGGGTAGACGATGGCAAATTGGTTAATATTCCAATACCAACATTAGTGTGCGATGGAAGGACGCTTAGGGCTAAGGGGGCTAGCGGATGGAAGTGCTAGTCTAAGGTCGTAGGAGGTTATACAGGCAAATCCGTATAACAATACTCCGAGAACTGAAAGGCTTTTTGAAGTCTTCGGATGGATAGAAGAACCCCTGATGCCGTCGAGCCAAGAAAAGTTTCTAAGTTTAGCTAATGTTGCCCGTACCGTAAACCGACACAGGTGGGTGGGATGAGTATTCTAAGGCGCGTGGAAGAACTCTCTTTAAGGAACTCTGCAAAATAGCACCGTATCTTCGGTATAAGGTGTGGTTAGCTTTGTATTAGGATTTACTCCGAAAGCAAGGAAACTTACAACAAAGAGTCCCTCCCGACTGTTTACCAAAAACACAGCACTCTGCTAACTCGTAAGAGGATGTATAGGGTGTGACGCCTGCCCGGTGCTCGAAGGTTAATTGATGGGGTTAGCATTAGCGAAGCTCTTGATCGAAGCCCGAGTAAACGGCGGCCGTAACTATAACGGTCCTAAGGTAGCGAAATTCCTTGTCGGTTAAATACCGACCTGCATGAATGGCGTAACGAGATGGGAGCTGTCTCAAAGAGGGATCCAGTGAAATTGTAGTGGAGGTGAAAATTCCTCCTACCCGCGGCAAGACGGAAAGACCCCGTGGACCTTTACTACAGCTTGACACTGCTACTTGGATAAGAATGTGCAGGATAGGTGGGAGGCTTTGAGTATATGACGCCAGTTGTATATGAGCCGTTGTTGAGATACCACTCTTTCTTATTTGGGTAGCTAACCAGCTTGAGTTATCCTCAAGTGGGACAATGTCTGGTGGGTAGTTTGACTGGGGCGGTCGCCTCCCAAATAATAACGGAGGCTTACAAAGGTTGGCTCAGAACGGTTGGAAATCGTTCGTAGAGTATAAAGGTATAAGCCAGCTTAACTGCAAGACATACAAGTCAAGCAGAGACGAAAGTCGGTCTTAGTGATCCGGTGGTTCTGTGTGGAAGGGCCATCGCTCAAAGGATAAAAGGTACCCCGGGGATAACAGGCTGATCTCCCCCAAGAGCTCACATCGACGGGGAGGTTTGGCACCTCGATGTCGGCTCATCGCATCCTGGGGCTGGAGCAGGTCCCAAGGGTATGGCTGTTCGCCATTTAAAGCGGTACGCGAGCTGGGTTCAGAACGTCGTGAGACAGTTCGGTCCCTATCTGCCGTGGGCGTAAGAAGATTGAAGAGATTTGACCCTAGTACGAGAGGACCGGGTTGAACAAACCACTGGTGTAGCTGTTGTTCTGCCAAGAGCATCGCAGCGTAGCTAAGTTTGGAAAGGATAAACGCTGAAAGCATCTAAGCGTGAAGCCAACTCTAAGATGAATCTTCTCTAAGCTCTCTAGAAGACTACTAGTTTGATAGGCTGGGTGTGTAATGGATGAAAGTCCTTTAGCTGACCAGTACTAATAGAGCGTTTGGCTTATCTTTAATAAAGCATCACTTCCTTGTTAAGGTTTTTAAGAAAGCTTTGAATGTTTTATATGAAATATTTATATAAACATTATGTTTTTAAGCTAATAAAATCTTTCAAGTAGAGTTTGTATTAGAACTTGCTCTTAACATTGTTTTTTAAGTATTCTATATAAAAACTTATTAAAGATAAAAGATAAGTAAAGAAGAAAGAGAATAAAGAAAAAAATAAAGAAATAAAAGATTAAGCTTTATTTATAAATTAAATCTTTCAAAGAATATTTAAATAACAATGTCCGTGATTATACAGATGTGGAAACGCCTTGCTCCATCCCGAACCAAGAAGCTAAGCACATCGTGGGTGATGATACTACGCCTTACTGGCAGGGGGAAAGTAGCTCATTGCGGACTTGTTAAATGTCTTCATTGCTTACTTTATATATAAATCCTATGTTTATTTTTATTGTTGTTTTAGATGATGCTTAGAATTGTGTTTAAAAAAGAGTTTGTTGCTGTTTAGGGTTTTTAAGAGAATAGGGTGTTTTTAGG
>NZ_MJYJ01000051.1:0-2848 GCF_001763255.1 Campylobacter sp. BCW_4338 | reverse complement strand
TTAGGAAGTTCATTTGAGCCTGTAAGGAGGGTGGAGTTTAGGAAGATATAAGCTTGATAGTTTTGAAGTTCTTCAAAAGTAAAATCTGTCGTTGCTTCTAATTTATAAAGTTCATCATAAATACTTTGACAATCAATGATGCTTTTATTTTCACAAAACAAATAAATACTTTTTTTATCTTTATGAATAGAATATAAAAAGTCTTTACCTATCATAATTTTCCTAAATAATACCTATTTTAGCTTTTCCATTAAAATACAAAGCTTGTGATATTTTACAAACTCCACCTAAATATTGCTCATCCCAAATTTGATCTTTTATTTTATAACTTTTTGAATTATATCCATATATTTTTGTTATATTATTAATATTTTCAAGACATTTCATATCTTTATAAACCACAATAAAAATTCTAAATTCCCCAATGGCAATTTTATGAGCTAAATTTTCTTGATTATTAATAAAGGAACAATCTTTTCTGTATTTATTAAAATCATTTTTATCAAGAATTAAAATGTATTTTTCTTTTTCTTGTGCCTTTAAAATAAAATCTATGATTTTTGTTTGACTAATGGTAGGAGTTTTATAACTTGTATAATAATTATCTCCAAGCTCTTCTAAAATACCATTTGTTTCTTGCATTATGGTGGCTATTAATGAAAGAAAATATTCAAAATGATTGATTTTTTCTGGAGAACTTCTAAAAAGTCCAAGAGGTCCATTTTTAAGAGCGAAATTTTTATTATTAATAGCATTATTTTTTAACACAAAAGTTTCTGTATAAATTTGAATATTTTTCATAAAATGATTAAGATACTCTATACACTCACTAAGGCTTTTATCTTTGACTTTGTTATGGTTAGCATCTAATTCTAAAAGATAGGAGTAGAAGTAAAGAGTTTGAGTTAGGGGGATTATGGAGTGCTCCCCTGTTACTCCAGAGCTTGTATTGATTGTATGAAGCAGTGTTGTATCGCTATATTGATTGTCTTGATGTAATCCTAGCTTAATCCCTAGTTTTGATATAGGAGAGCCGATATACCATTCATTTTTATATTCATTATTACTTGATTCACAATGAAAGATAGAATCTTGAATTGAGAGTTTGTATATATATCTTTCATCTCCTTTAAGTTCAAAATTTTGAGGTGTTCTCCTATCTTCTTTAAAATGTTGCCAATAATTATAAGCAAGTTGTCTATAATATGGTGCAATATCTGCTAAGATAGGAATGGCATTAATATCAAGTGTCATCATTGTTGTATGAGTAGAAAGACTCATTGTTATCCCATAGTATTGACTTTGTTTTTCTTGGATTATCTTGTGTAATATCTCTCGTATCTTACTTTCTAAGAAAATATTATCTTTGCCTAAATCTCTTGCTCTATTTGCTATATTTTCTATTTCTTCTTTTATAAATCTTTCTTGTTGTTCTTTACTGTGAAATATAAAGAGTTTTACTATATAATCATAAGGAGGTGCTATCTTTCTAGCTCCAGGTGCATTATAAGTATATAAAGCTTTGATATTGTTTCTATTCCTATCATCACAGATACTTAAAGCAAAGAGTTGTGCAAGACAGCCTCCAAGAGAGTGTCCTGTAATAGTAAGAGAATCTTTTTCTTTGATTTGTGGATAATCTTTAATACAAGTTTCATAAAAGTTTAGCATATCATCATATTGGGCTTTAGGTATAGAGCCTATGGTTAAAGAAGCATCAGCTACAAACAAATCTTTAAAGGAACTCATTTCTGTTCCTCTAATGGCTAAAATATAATTGATATAGCCATATTCACTGGTATAGCCTTCTTCTTTTGTTTTACTATCAATTTGTTTTCTTTTTTCTCCAAACAAAGTAGCAGAAAAGCCTGAATTTGTATTAGGACAATGTTTTAATAAATCATAGCGAGAAAAGAATTGTTTGGCTTGGAGTTGGGAGAAGTCGCCACTAAATAACTCATCATCAAAGAAGCCATTTTTAGCTTTCCTGTTTTTTCATCTTTAAAATATTTGTATTCTATGTTGAGAATATCAATTAGGGTGGGGAATACAGATTGGGTTGTATCTTCTTTAATATCTCTAAAATATTTTAATCTTTTCCAATCCTTACTATTTTCCTCTGGCTTATAACTTTCATTAGCTAAATGAAAATATCCATAGGCTGCCCAAGGAAGTTCTGCATTGTCTCGTAATTTAGTGATTAATCCTTTATTGTCCATTTTTGCTCCTTTGTATTGAAGTACAAACTGCAATATTCTTCTATCTCTATCCACTCAATATTATAACTAGCCACAGATTCTTACTCTAAATTGTAACGTCTTGTATTCCAAGTATCAAGTAAAATTATTGATGTAATGTTATCTTTAGAGATAAGTTTTTTATTGCTATACAGAATAGCCATTATATCATATCTAGTCTTTTTTATTTCTCCTATATATGTTGCATATTCTCTAAAATTTTGCAAATAGAATTGCTATTCTTTACTTATTTTATAAGCTCTTCTATTCAGCTCCTCCCAATCTAATGTATCCAAACTTAATCCAAAATACCCTAGAATCTTATTATACTTTAGGAAGTTCATTTAACTTACACATATTCCTAAATTGCCAATAACTAGGCTCTAAATAATAAGAATAAGGAGTATAATAAAAGATAATTAAGCCTATACTTCCAAGAAAGACTAAAAACTTTGAAACGCTTTTTGTAGATTTAAAGATGATTTTATAAATAAATTTTAATATAAGATAAGAAAGAATAGTAGAAATTATAATAAGAAGTAATATATATGTCATGGGTTATCTCCTTAGATTCTCTATTTTATTAAAATTAAGATGTAATTTTGTGGTTT
>NZ_MJYJ01000050.1:0-6038 GCF_001763255.1 Campylobacter sp. BCW_4338 | reverse complement strand
GATTGATTTAAATAAATATGATTTTGCCTATGATGAAGAAGGCAGGATCATTTGGGCTTTATATAATGATATTAAAAAAGCAAATTAAAAGATCCAAGAGATATAGATTCTACTTCTGAAAGTAGAAATAAATTTGATGATGCTATGGATGGATACGAAAATGGAATGGTAACAAGATTTGATGTAGATACTCCAAATGATTGGAGTGAACAACAAGCTACTTTATTCAAAGATACCCTAGTATTAAGCGCCAAACTAGCAGCCCTCACTCCTCCTCAAGGCTATCCTAATGCCCCTTATTATTTTACACCTGAAAGATTAGAATGGATTTATAAAAGAGGATATTTAGACAAACTCCTTGATCCAAGAATTCCTGCTATTTATAGATATAATTTTCCGCAAGAACTTCGAGCTAAAATACTAGCTTATGCTAAAGAGCATAATATCAAAGAGTAAAAATCACTCAAAATCTTTAATATACTTTTCCAATGCTTTGATGGTAAGATTTTCAAAAAGAATCTTATCTTCTTTAATATTATTTTGTATGGCAGCTTCAATATATTTAATAAACATATTTTCTTCCATTTCTTCAAATATTGGAGTATATAATTCTTTTGCGATTAGGCTAAGGGCTAAAATATTGATCAATCTTGTGGATTTGATTAAGGGTATATTATTAATAATACTTTCAAAATCTTTAATGTTGATAGGAGAATAATCATTATTTAATTTAGAGTTTTGTTGTTTTGTTTTAATATCTTTTAAATTTTTTACCAAACTTTTTAAAACATTTTCATATTCTAATGAATTTGGATTTTTTTGAATTATTTCTTTTAAAAAGCTATCATCTGCCTTTTCTTCTTCGATAAATTTATAATCATTATTTTCTAAAATCTCTTTCAACTCTTTATTTTTGTCAAAATTTATACTTGTTTTTCCTCTAGGCTTAATTTCAATTTCATCAAAATGATTGCGTTTTTCAATATCTTCTAAGTATTTTTTATTTTCTTTAATGCTTGCTTCAATGCTTTTTGCATCCACAAATCTAAATTCTAAATTACCGATTTTAAAAATATCGCCTATACTGATTATTATTTCATAGCCACTTGGCATTCTAGAAAAGGACTTATTATAATAAATGTCAGAATCTTCAAAAGCCGCAATTGTAAAAGATCCTTCTTCATAAGATACTATGGCATGGGTATTTTTGATTTGTTCTAGTTTATCTTGAATACGAAAAGTGCAATCATCACCGCTTCCTATAGTTCCACCCTTTGTGTTAAATACAAATGTTTTAGAACCACTAATACATTCGTCATAATTCTCAATAGTAATTCCTATTTCTTCTTTTTCTATCATTGTTTATTTACCCCTGTAATATTTTCTACTATTTTAAGATTATTTAAAATATAAACTATATTATTTAATTCACTAGCACCGTTAATAATTTCAAAGTCAAAATATAAGTTTTTATTATTGTTAAATATAATGCTGTATATAGAATTACTTTTATTATCTTTTATAAACTTATACCATGCCCATTCTCCTTTATATGATTTTGTATAATTTAAATTAGGATTAGAGTAGTTATAGGCTGTAAAATTTAAACTTGTTCCATTATTGAATTTTTCTGCTACAATTTGTAGGGTTTGATTAAGAGTATGATCGTATTGGATATTTTTATTATCATAGCCAAGCTTTATAAAGGAAAAATCCGCACTTAAATCAAGGCTTTGAATAGTAAAATTAACTTTTATATTATCATTACCATTTAGTATGAGACTAGAGAGATTGCCTGCATTGGTGATAAAATCTAAAAATTCTTTAGAGAAATTTAATTTTGAAGCAAATTGAGAATTGACAGAATAGTTATTTTTTCTTTTTACCAAAACATTGTTCAAGTATTTTTTATAAAAACTATTTAATGTCCCATTTCTTCCAAAAAATGTTTTAAAACTATCCATACTAAGATCTGCTACACTCTCATCATTAAAAGGATAATATGGCGCAATATCATTAACAAATGGATTATACACTTCATTAATCCAAGCAGTATTAAATAAAGAAATACCATGATTTTCTATAAAATTCCACGAATAATTAGAAAGCTGACTATAATATCTCTCTAAATCATTAGGTAATTTTTTTATGTTCATTTGAAATACAGCAAAAGGATCATTGGCATCTTTATTGCCTCCAAGAGCATATGAAATTTTTTCTTCAGCGCTTTGGTTATTATTAGAACTAAAATCTATAATTTTATTGGACATATTTGCAATACTTGTATTAAGAATATCTAATATTTTTTCATCATCAGTGCCTTTGCCCACTTCTATATTACCAACACTCAAAAGTGTATTTTTGTTTACTAGCTTATGATATTGTGTGAAAGCATTGCTTACCCCAATAAAATTTGATCTAATTTCCCCAGCATTTAATCCTAAATTGTAGGCTTGAGTTAGTAAAACTGCATCATTTAAATTTGTATTAGAACTAACAATTTTTAACAAAGAATATAAAGGGTTTTCTTTTTTTGATAAGATATTAAGCTCATTAAGCATTGCCTCTTTGGTATTATACCTAACAGGTTGCAATGAAGCGAGTAGATTTTGCCAAGCATTTTGGTATTCACTTAAGTATAATTTTAAAATACCCATAGTCAAAGTGTTTTTATTTTCTTTAAAATTGTTATCTAGCATCCAAGATTCAATATTGATTGCGGTGTCAACTTGTTGATTTAAATCATTTAAAAAGTCCATCATACCAACTTTTGTATATATTTTATCTATAGAAGTTATTTGAGAATTATTTGAAAATACACTATTTGCAGCAAAACCTAAATCCTCTTTTATAAGATATTTTTCTTTAGGTTTATCGCTATTTAAAAAATTAAGAAGAATGTAAATTCTTTGAGTTCTACTTATACTCTCAAGTTTTCTTTTTCCTGTATGTATACTGTTTTCATCTTCTGTAAAAGATTTAAGATTAAATTGTTTAAGCTCATCCACCCCTTCTAGAAAGTCATCTTTAGAGATTGAATACTTACTTAAAGTATTCCAATTCTCGTTAATCCAAATTTTTAGTATTTCTTTATTAAAATATTTTTGTTCAAATAAAGATCTATACATATATAATGTTTTGATTAAATTTTCTTTATTTGTATCGGTAAGTAAAGTATATTCCATTTCTTTTAATAAAGTATTTTTTAACACATCTTCATTCAGTTTATAATAAAGTTGTTTAGCTTCTTTAAATCCTTTGTATGAGAGATTTAGATTTAAATATTGAAATATATTATTATCTTGCCAAAGTTCAGGATAAGTATTTAAAATATTTCTCAATTCAATTAAGAAGTCAGCTTTTTGTTTAATATTTAAATTTTGATAATCTTGATCTTTAAGAAGCAATTGTAAAGATCTTAAGGTATTTTGGCTTTTTTCGAATTCTTTATTGTTTTTACTTATAAAATAAGAAGATATAGCATATGTTCCAAAGCTTATGATTAAAATTATAATTAAAAAAGATAATTTTTTAGAATAAGATTTCATAGCGCTTAAAGAATAATCTGTAAAAATTAAATCTTCGAGCAGTGATTTAACAAAATAGCTTTGTTTATTATGTATAATATTGGATTTTGATAATACTTTTTTGCAGTTATATTTCTCACATATGGCATCGAGTAAGAAATTTCTAGGAATATTTTCTTGATAGGCGCTAACAAAATAAACTCCTCTAAGATAAGAATTATTTTTAAGCTTATTTTCTTCTTGTACTTCCAAAATAAAAGTCTTTGCTAATGCAAATAAATTATCAAATTGTTTTAAAAATAAGTAGCTTTTATTTTTATTTTCCATATTGTAAATATGGGAATTTTTACTCATTAAAGAGCATAATAATGAATCACTTAATTCTTTAAATTCATTATTTAAAAATTCTTCACTTAAGATTTTATCAAAAGATAATCCTAAAATTTTATCCGAAATTTTTTTATCGAAAATATCAAAATACTCTTTCATGCCTTCCATCAAGTCAAGTTTTGAAAAAACTATATAGATGGGCAACTTTAAATTCAAAGTTTTTTCACATTCGTTTACTCTTTTTGTTAGATATCTAATAAGATTTTTGGAATACTCCTTAGGATTATTTAAGAAAAGGACAGTATCAACAACTAAAATAATTCCATTTAGTTTGCTATGAAAAAAATTTTTATTGAGAAAAGTAAGGAATTTTTTCCATATATTTTTTTTAATTAAAAAATCTCTATTTTTATCTATATCATCTTCGGGTATTTCATCGCTACTTGTAGGCTTAAAAAATTCTTCTTGTGAAAAATAGTTTCCTTCTGTATCTAACAAAGCGCCTTTTTTTGATACATAAAGTGCAAAATTTCTAGTAGACTTATGGAATTTTTTATAAGACTCTAAACTATCGCTAAGTGGATATTCGATGTTAGAATAATTGATAAAAGTGCTTTTTCCAGCCCCTTCATTTCCTATGATGATAATTAAGGGTAAATTTTTTGTTTTTAAATCATTCTTCCATGTTTCTTTGGCATCTTTAAGAGATAAAAAGAAGTTTCTTTTAGATTTGTAAATGAACTCATCAGCTTCTTTTTTTAGGACTTTAAATTTTAATCTTTTTTCACTTTTTAAAGAAGATATAAAATTTATAATAGGCTTTAATAAAAAAAATAAAAAAACAATAAGCCAAATTATCAAGATAATACTAAATCTTAAAAATGAGCTACTAAAAATATATATGTCGTTAAAAGCTATTAAAGGACCCCAAAACCAAAATAAAACACTAAAAAGAAAAATACAACAAAGTAAAAAAGCAGTTATAAATAATCTTGATTTCACAAAATCAAATATTTTTTTAAACATCGTTATTCCTTATTTAAAGTAAAAACAAATAAATATTAATATCAATATACAAATATTTTACAAAAATTTATATAGATTAAGATTAAAATGATACAATTTTGAATGTTAAAAAAAATTAAAGGAGGTTCTTTTTATGGCTGAACCAGCGTTTATAAGAATTGAAGGTTCCACACAAGGTTTGATTTCAAGTGGTGCATCTACTGAAGCGAGTATTGGCAATAGATATAAATCAGGTCATGAAGATGAAATCATGGCGCAAGAGGTATCTCATATCGTAACTGTACCCGTTGATCAGCAAAGTGGGCAACCTTCTGGACAAAGAGTTCATAAGCCCTTTTCTTTTACTTGCTCATTGAATAAGTCCGTGCCTTTGTTATATAATGCACTTACCAAAGGAGAAAGACTTCCAACAGTCGAAGTTCATTGGTTTAGAACTGCAGCAAGTGGCGGATCTGAACATTTTTTTACTACAAAATTGGAAGATGCAATTATTACAAATATTGAATTAATAATGCCAAATGCACAAGAGTCAAGTAATCATGATAAAACCGAGCTTTTAAAAGTTTCAATGAGTTATAGAAAAGTAGTTTGGGAACATACTGCTGCTGGAACTAGCGGAAGTGATGATTGGAGAGAAGGTAAAGCTTAATTATAATTATCTTAAAAAATCCCGACTAAAATGCGTAATTATAGTCGGGGTTATATCTTAAAAATATATTTTGTTTTCTTGGTTTTAATTACAAAACTACTTTCTAAATTATAATACTATTTATTCATACATGAAATCATTTATCTTAATGAGCAATTTTTGTCTTCTATGTTTGGATGCTAGCGAGCTAATCTTTATCAAACCACAAAATTACATCTTAATTTTAATAAAATAGAGAATCTAAGGAGATAACCCATGACATATATATTACTTCTTATTATAATTTCTACTATTCTTTCTTATCTTATATTAAAATTTATTTATAAAATCATCTTTAAATCTACAAAAAGCGTTTCAAAGTTTTTAGTCTTTCTTGGAAGTATAGGCTTAATTATCTTTTATTATACTCCTTATTCTTATTATTTAGAGCCTAGTTATTGGCAATTTAGGAATATGTGTAAGTTAAATGAACTTCCTAAAGTATAATAAGATTCTAGGGTATTTTG
>NZ_MJYJ01000049.1:0-1326 GCF_001763255.1 Campylobacter sp. BCW_4338 | reverse complement strand
ATGAAATACAAGGAGCTAGTATAAGTGGATGTTTAAATCCTCCAGTAGCTGGAGGACCTTGTACTAAAGTTGCTTTGGTATTTCCTTATACTTATTCAAAGCATAAAATCAATAATAAATATTCCGTTTATCAAATGGGCTTAATAGGAGTAAGTAATAAAGGCTATCCTGTACTTTCTATACCTAAAGGCAATAAGATTAAATTTGCTTTAGCTAAAATACAAGCTAGTCCTCTTGCTAAGATTAAGTATGATAGGATAAGATGGCAAGGGATAGGAGATGATAACAAACAATCATCAATTCAAACCCATCATATTGCCACTGATAAGAATAAAAGATTTACTAAAGAATTTCAAAAAATAACAAAAAAATATAGCTTGGAATTAGATGGAGATTGGAATAAAGTTAAAATGCCACATCGCGGAAGACATCCTAATGAATATCATGAATATATTCTTGAAAAAATGAGTAAAATTGATAAAATAGCAAGAGGAGATAAGAATAAATTCTTAAAAGAATTTGAAAAACTAAAAGAAGAAGTCAAAAATAATCCTGCTATACTTCATAAAGATTACTATAAGGAGAGAAAATAATGAAATATTATAAAATGATGTATAACTATAATCATAATGATGTGGATAATTGGTACTCTTGTGATCTTGTAGATATAAAAAATAATGATGAATATGCACTTTTAGAATCCAAACCTATCACAAATTGGCAAACACCTAGTTTTAAAATAGACAAAAATGAAGGAGACATATTAACTGATCTTATACACAATGACTGTGGTTGGCGTATAGTCTCTCCTAAATTTATAAATTTAATGCAAGATTTAATCAAAGATTGTGTGCAATATTTGGATGTAGAAATTAAAAGTCAGGAAATAAATTATTATGATTGTAAAATTATGCATGTAATAAAATCACTTGAAGCTTTAGATTATGAACATTCTGTATATACTTATATGGGTGATAATAATGAATATTTAAGTATTACTAAAGCTGTTTTAAAAAAATCAAAACTTGATGGAAGTCATATATTTAGAATTAAAGATGATGAAATACCTGTTTTTGTATCAAGTGAATTTAAAAAAATAGTAAGAGAAAACAATTTATTAGGTTTTAGTTTTAGTGAAGTTATGGTATATTAAAATTAATAAACATATAAAAATATTACAATTATAAATTATATAAACTTATTAGGTTTTATCAAACAAATACCATAATAAAGGATAAAAAATGACAAGAGAACAAGCAGAATTAATTATAGAAGAAGAAAAGTTGATTGATACAGATTGGTATCCTTCTTATAAACATTCAGGAG
>NZ_MJYJ01000048.1:0-8324 GCF_001763255.1 Campylobacter sp. BCW_4338 | reverse complement strand
TTGAAAATAAAGAAAATAGAGAAAAACTCATAAAAACCCTAATAATACACTTAAATTCTTATTTAGAGGCTGAAAGTAATCTACAAAAAATCAAGATTTTAGTCAAAATATATCAAAATTTACAAAAATGTAGCCGAACTCCTGTTCTTATTGACATAGAAGAACTTGAATTTAACAAAGAAGACATTTTCGAAGAATTATTTTATGCTTTAGGCGGTTTAGGAGGTATGTATTCCGTAGAAATAATACAATCAAGAATTGCAAATTTCATCAAAATACTTGGCGGAGAACCTAAACTTTTATTAGAACAATTTTAAACACATAGACTTCTTCTTGAAGTCTATGCAAATACTCAATTTTAGAAAAATTAATTATTCAATAACGCAGCTTTTATTGTATCATTTGTTGCTTTGGCATATATAGCAGTAGTATTTAGTTTTGCATGTCTTAGAATTCCACAAGGTTTGTTCCTTTGGCTGTTAATCTCATGGCTAAAGTGTGTCTAAGCAAATGAAGTCCTTTTTTGCTGATCAAAGCTTTAGCGTAAATATTATTTACAATCAAAAAAGCATTGCTTCTATTTAAATGTTTTCCTGTGCTAGTTTGCATTATGTAATCACTATCTTGGATATTTTCTTTAAAATATTCAAGCTCATCATCTACTTCTTCTTTTTTAATAAATGCAAATTGTTCTTTACCGCCCTTGCCTATTATGGATATTTTTAATATTTCATCATCAACCTCTTCAAAATCACAAAGTTTTACATTTAAAGCTTCAGAAATTCTAAGTCCTCCATAAAGCATAAGTTTTTTCTAAAACTATTGTAAACTTCTTTTTTTGCTTTTTCTTTCTCTAAAACATTATTTAGCCTTATAATTTCATTTTCATTAAGATAATTTAATTTTCTTCTGATTTTTCTGTTCTAAATCTAATTTTCTTCATATCAAAGGAAAAAACAAACAAATCATCATTATTATCGCTTATAAAAGAAAAAAAGCTAGTTAATACTCTCAAATAAGTTATTTTTGTTTTTTTGATAGTTTATTGCCATTTTTTCTAAATAATTAATAAAATTGACTAAAAAAGTCGTTTTTATATCGTTTATTTGCATTTCATCTTGATATTCTAATAAATATTCTACAAATTCTAGTAAAATACGCCTATAAAACAATAAAGTGTTCTTTAAATATATATTATCTATATAAATAAAATTTCATATAATCCACATACAACATCAGAAATTGATAATAAATATTTATCTTGATTTATCTTATTGATGTTTTTAAGTTTTATTCCAACAATTTCATAAAACTTTAGTTTTATTGTATTTAATTTATCTTCAGTGTAAAAAATTTATATTTTGCAATTAGTCCTTCAAACAATTTTATAGATGTAAAATCTATATTTTCAAGTTCTTTACTATACAAATAATTATTTATAACTTCTTTTAATTCAACTTACAAAACCAAAGCTAGAATATGATTTTATTTTAGTGGATGAAGCACAGGATATCAACGCTTGTGTTATCGACATTGTTCTTAACCAAAAGCAAGCTAAAAAAGTTTTTATAGGAGATACATTCCGAAGCATTTATAAATTCAGAGGTGCTGTAAATTCCTTAGAAGTATTAGCATCTATGCCAAAATCTCATATTTTATATCTAACTCAAAGCTTTAGATGCCCACAAAGCATAGCTACTATTGCCAATTCTTATTTGGGAATTTTAAATGCCCCAAGAGATTTTAAAGGAACGCTAAAACCAAGAAAGGGAAATGATGAAAATGAAGCAAAAGCTATAATATGTAGAACCAATGCTAAACTATTTGATATAGCAGTAAAAAATTTGAATAAAAAATTATTTTTTGTGGGAGGGGTGAATAGTTATAGTTTTGATGAGTTATTAGACATACAAAATCTTCTGTTTAAAAAACACAAATATATCAAAAATCAGTTTATTGCAAAATTTGCCGACTTAAAAGAACTTCTTGAATATATCAACGAAACTAACTAAAGAGGTTGACTTAAAACAAAAAATATTTGTTCTTTTTAAATATGTGCATAGCGATATTATAAAGCTTATTAAAGATATTGAAAAAAGTTGTGTTAAAAAACAAGAACAAGCTGATTTGATATTAAGTACAGGACACAAGAGCAAAGGTTTAGAGTGGAATAATGTTGAAATTATTGATGATTTTTTAAACATCAAGCAAGAACTTGAAGAAAGAGAACAAATTACCATAGCAAAAGAAGAATTAAATCTTTTGTATGTGGCAGTTACAAGAGCTAAAAATTCTTTAAACATTAACAAAGATTATTTGCTTGAAAAAGATTTTATAGAAAAAAATTAGAAAGGATAACAATAGAATGAAAATAATTAAAAAACTACAAGAAGATGGAAGCTTTAAAGAGCAAACTTATTATTCTGTCGATGAAGTTGCAAAAATGTACTCTGTAACCCATACAACAGTTCGTGTATGGAACTCAAGAGGTGTTCTAAAAAGCTTTAAATTAGAAAAAGGTTATTACATATCAAAAGAAACCATTCTCGATTTTCAGAAAATAGAAGACCCCCCCCCCAAAAAAAAGGAGAGGAAAAATGGTTGAAAAATATTATAATAGAGAAGAAATAGCAAAGATGCTTAATGTAAATATCCTAACAATTAGAAATTGGGTTAAGTCAGGATATATTAAGGAATATAAAATTAGTACAAATGTAAGAAAACCATTATATAATCTTGAAGAAATTGAAAAAAATTAAACTCCAATTCAAACAATATATAACAATCAATCACTCGCCTATGCTCTCGCTTCTTTTAGCGGGAGCGGTATATATTCAATCAACTCTTTAATATACACTTTTAAATACAATGGTAAAAATATTAAAAAAATAGGAATAAACATAATGTTTATAATTTTCCTAACTTTTATCCTAACTTTTTATTTTTATGCTATTTATAAATATTGTATAGTAGTGTTTTTATTAGCATTATTCAAATCTCGCTAACCGCACCATTATTTAAAATTATAATCATTCAACTTAAAATACCAACTATTCAAAATCAAATTTCAACTTACAATTTCTTAAAGTTACAAAAAATAAAAAATATTGGTTTTTTTAAAAAACTTAAAAAATATTAAGATTTTTTTTAAGTATAAAGAATATAATTCTATCCGTTTTCAAAAACCATCCCTTAAAAAGGATTATTCAATGTTTGTTTTTATACCATTATTTACAATTTTTATTTTACTTGCAGGCGGATATTTTGCCAAAAGAATTGGCGTTTTAAAACAAAAACAAGCTAGGACTTTTTTAGATTTTGCTATTATTTTTGCTTTACCTTGTTTGATTTTCGATAAAGCATATCATTTAAATTTTGATTTTTCATTGATTATTTTTATTTTTATTGGATTGTTTAGCTGTATACTAGCAGCTTTTTTTGCTATTCTTATTGGAAAAGTTTTTCATTTTTCTAAAGTAACTTTAGTCAGTATGTTTTTGCTTTCTTGTTTTGGAAATACTATATTTGTGGGTATGCCTATTGTTGCTGGTATATTTAATGACCCACAATTTAGCGCTGAAGTTATATTTTACGATGCTTTAGCCACAACTTTACCTATATCACTTTTTGGACCTTTTATACTTTCTTTGGGAAATGGAGAAAAAGTCAGTTTACTTGCTAATGTTAAAAAAATTCTTAGTTTTCCACCTTTTTTAGCTTTGCTTTTTGGTTTTTTGTGCAAATTAATTACTTTACCTGAATTTATTTTCTCTCCTATTCGTTTATTTGGCGCTTCTGCAACCCCTGTTGCACTTTTTGCCATAGGTTTAGGACTTGGCTTTATGGCGATTAAAACCTCTTACAAACCTACAGTAATTGTCATCTTTGCTAAAATGATTTTAGCTCCTTTATTTTTTGTATTTTGTTTAAAAATATTTAATTTAGAATTAAAAAATTCTACCATTGTTGCTATTATAGAAAGCGCAGCTCCTACTATGACCTTAGCAGGAGCTATGGTAATGAAAGCTAAACTAGATAGCAATTTAGCCGTAAGTGCTGTAGCCTTTGGAGTTCTTTTTGCTTTTGTTTCTATGCCAATTTTAATTTGGGCTTTGTTATAAGCTCAAATTATATGGCTAAATTTTTAGCTAATTCTTTAACTTTTTTAAGATCAACTTTTCCTGAACCTAGGAGGGGAATTTTTTCTATTTGAAAATAATATCTAGGTTTAAAAAGTGTAGGTATATTAGAATTTTTTATAATCTCACATACTCTTTCAAAAATTTCATTATTACATTCTATGAGTAAAGCAATTTGTTCCCCTTTTTTCTCATCTTCTAAAGATGTGGCACAAAATTTAACCACTTCAGTATCTATAAATTTGGCAATTTCTTCTTCTATTACACCCAAAGAAATCATCTCTCCGCCAATTTTTGCAAAGCGAGAATAACGATCGACAATATATAAAAAACCATCTTCATCCAAATGTCCCTTATCTCCCGTGTTGTACCATCTTATGCCATCAATTTCTTTAATAACTTCATCGGTTTTTTCTTTGTTATTAAGATAGCCTACCATAACTTGATGACCGCCTATAAGTATGAGTCCATCTTCATTTGTTTTTAAATTTTCATAATTATTTGGATTAACAATACGTACCGCAGTTCCAGGTAGAGGCATTCCTACACTTCCTTCTTTATTGGCACGATGTATAAGCCAATAATCCGCATCAAAACGATTCGGCAAATTTACACTCGCTACAGGTGTAGTTTCCGTAGCTCCATAACCTTCAAAAATGCTTTTTTTAAACTTCATTTCAAAAGCAGTTCTTACTTCATTTTTTAGTTTTTCAGCACCTGATACAACTATTCTTAAGCTTTCAAACATTAAAGCATCAAGTTTTTTATTTCTTGCATAAATTCCTAAAAAGGTTGAAGTTCCACACATAATAGTGACATTATTTTTAGCAACAGTTTTGGCAACCCCTAAGGCATCAGTTGGATCTGCAAAAGTGATACTTTTAATACCTTCAAGCAAAGGCAAAAATGTAGTTACGGTAAGTCCAAAAGCATGAAAAGGTGGTAAAGATGAGAGAATGACATCATTGTTTCTTGTGCAAAGCACATCAGAAATTTGTGCTATATTGCTTAAAATATTACGGTTATTGAGCATAACACCTTTTGGAGAACCCTCACTTCCGCTACTAAACAAAATAGCTGCGATGGCAAGATTGTTTTTTGAAGGAGTGAAGATGCTTTTGAGTATAAAACTAGGCATGATACTAACTGCTAACATCATGCTAAAAATTTTAGTTTTTTGCATTTTAAAATCTTCTACAATATCTTCAAAATAAATTAAATGTATATTTGTATCGAAATTTAGGTTTATACCTTTATTTGCTAATTTTTCTAAAAAAGTTTTAGAAGTATAAATTTGTGAAATTTGCGCATTTTTTATAGCTGCTTTTAGAGCTTTTTCTCCAGCCGTAAAATTAAGATTTACTGCAATTTTTTCTGCGATTAAAACAGATAGATTGGTTAAAGAACTTGCAAAAGAAGCAGGTAATAAAATTCCTATAGCTTCCTCTTTAGGAGCGTAACTTCCACGCTGAGGGTTAATATTTAATTCTTTGGATTTTCTTTTAATAAAAAAATTAAGAATTAAACTAAGACTCAACATTTTTCTATAAGAAATATCTCCAGCTAGCGTATCGATAATGGCTATTTGATTTAGATTTTTTTTAGCTGTATCTATCCAAGCTCTTGCTATAGTATGCATAGCTTCACATTGTGATTTCCAAGCCATAAAAGAAAGTTCAAAAACTTTAGCTTTAACTTCATCTTTTTTAGAATGCAAAGGCATGGCTTTACCAAAAGCTATAGCAATTTTTCTTTTATTTAAAGTGCGGTTTCTTGCTGAAAATTCTTCATCGCTTCTTGAAAAAGCACTACCCCAAAGTCCTCTTATATAAAAAGGAATAATTTTTCCATCATCTTCGCTTAAATATTCACAAGCTAATTCAAATCCTGCTTTAAATTCATTTAATTGTCCATGTCTTGAAAGTGTACCTTCAGGAAACAAGCAAACTAAATTACCTTCTTTGATATGCTTTGCTATCAGTTCTAAACTCGTCTTACTTCCCGTGCTTGATACAGGAATAATGCCAAATTTATCAAGAAAAAATTTAATATACCATTTAGAATAAATGCTTCTTTCCATAACAAAATAAATTTTTCTTGGAATTGCCATTTGTACAACAGCCCAATCAATAAAAGAAATATGATTACCCAAAAGCAAAGCTCCGCCTTTTTCTGGTATATTTTCAAAACCTTCTACAAGTAAGCGGTATCGTTGTAAAAAAGCTATGCTTAAAAGTATACGCACTAAAGAAAAGGGAAATTTTAAAAGTATATAAAAACCTCCTATAAAGGTTACTAAAGTAATAAAATAAAACAAATAAACCACATTGATTTCAAATTTTGCAAATAAAGTTGCTAAGAGTAAAAATCCTAACATGGCAATATTTTGAAAAAAATTATTTCCTGCAAGAATTTGCCCCAATTCATTTTCTTTGGCATGAAATTGGATTAAAGTATTTAAAGGAACGATAAAAAGAGCTCCACAAAATCCAAAAAAGAAAAATAAAAAACTATAACTTAATAAACTTATAAAATAAGGCATTAAAAAAGCCATTAAAAACATACCCAATGCACCAAGTGGAATAAGTCCAAGTTCTATATAATTTTTTGAAAATTTACCAGCTACTAAAGAGCCTAAAATCACTCCTATACCAGAAAAAGCGAGTGAAATTTGCACATAAAAAGTATTTTCTATGAAAAGTTCATTTTTGACAAAGACAGGAAAGCTAACAAGATAAAGTTGAGATATAGCCCAAAAAAATGAAATTCCTATTATGCAAAGCCAAATAGTTTTATTTTTAAAAACAAGCTTAAGATTATTTATTAGAAGTTTTCCATGAATATAGTCTTTTTTATTAAAAACTAAATCTTTATTTGTTTGTTTGAGCTTAGGTAAACGCCACGCAAAAAATACTTCGATACAAGAAAATAAAATTAGCACAATTCCTAAAGGCGCTACTTCTTTTAAAATTTCATCTGTTTGATTATACGTAGAGCTATAAAGACTTTCAAAACTTAAAGAAAATAAAGCCATTCCTGCTAAGATTGCCATAATGCTTACTGCATTAATTACACCATTGCCCATAGCAAGAAAGTCTTTTCCTACAAGTTCTTTGATAAAACCGTATTTGCTTGGTGAATAAATCGCTGCTTGTGCTCCCATTATAAAAGTAAAAATAAAAGCCATCCAAAAAGCACCGCTATAGTAACAAATGCAAATTATTAAAGTGAGTATAACATTGAAAATTGCTGAAATTTTCATTACAATATTTTTTGGATATTTATCCGCTAAAAAACCCGAAGGAGAAAGCATAAGAATAAAAGGAAGTAAAATCAAAGCATTAACTATAGCATTTAAAAATAACTGCTCGCTTCCTTCATAGGCCTTATAAATAGTATTTTGAATAATAATTTTATGTCCCAAATCCACAAAAGCATTGATGAATGCTATAAGTAAAAAAGGAATTAATCCGTAAATTTTCAAAAAAGATTTTTTTTGCATTATTTAAACCTCGTCAATTAGCACTTATTTTACAAATTTAGGAAAATTATCTATATTATCTTTTAAAATAATTCCATCGATTTTTAATTTATAAAATTTTTTAAAATTCTCTAATTTATCAACAATCATTAAAACCCTACTATCAAAAACATAAAATTCTGCAACCTTGCTAGCAAATTTTGCAAGTTTTTTATCATTGCATAGCAAAAATTTAGCTCCTAAAGCATTGGCTAAAAATATCTCGTCTTTATTTTGCACTAAAATAGCAAATTCAAAATCATTTTGACTTAAATAAGAAATCAATTTTTCATCATAAACAATACAATAAACTTTATTATCTTTAACTTCTTCAACACTTTCAATAAAAGAAAAATCTAAATTTTTTAATAATTTATGTCCAATAATAAGCATTTTTTTTCCTTAGCTCTATTTTTTATTATTTTGCAAATTATACTTATAAAATTGTTACCAAGCAAGATGGCGCAGCGGACGGGGCTCGAACCCGCGACCTCCGCCGTGACAGGGCGGCATTCTAACCAGCTGAACTACCGCTGCATCCAAAGTAAAGAAGTAGAGATTATAAAACCTATTTATGATTTTATAAAATGGTGGTCACTATAAGACTCGAACTTATGACATCCACCTTGTAAGGGTGGCGCTCTACCAACTGAGCTAAGCGACCT
>NZ_MJYJ01000047.1:0-7331 GCF_001763255.1 Campylobacter sp. BCW_4338 | reverse complement strand
ATACCTGTAACATTTTTAATCTCTTCAGATTGAGTGATAACATCACTAGTTTTAACTGAAACATTTTGCATAGAAGAAGTGATCTCTTCTAAAGCTGCTGCAGTTTCTTCTAAAGATTGAGCTTGAGAATTTGAAGAAGTGGTTAAGCTTTGAACAGCAGTTTGTAATTTTCCACTTTCATTAGCTAAAGCATTAGCAAAGTCTGAACTTTGTTTTAGCATTTTAACTATTTCATCGCCTAAAGCATTAGTAGTTAATTCAACACTTCCTGAAGCATTAGAGATTTTATTTCTAAAATCTAAGCTTTTGTATTCTTCAAATATTTTATGAATAACATTCATATCAGAACCTACTCTAGCTTGTAAAACATCAAGAAGTTTATTTAGAACATTTTTAAGTTCAATAAGTTGTGGGTTTCTTGGATTAGCAGTAATTCTTGCTGTTAAATTACCACCTTCTACAACTGATACGGTTTGAACTGATTCTTTAACGGCTTGATTGTCTTGTTCTAAACCTTTTTTAGTAGCAAGGATATTTTCGTTGATAGCACTTGAGATTTGTCCAAATTCATCATTGCTTTTTACTTCTATAGTAGAAACATTTTTTGTTTTATGGTTGATGAAGTCAAAGAAATTTTGCAAAGATTTAAAAATTGAATTAATTTTTGCACTTACCATATATTTTATACACATATATACAATAGCTGAAATTATAATTAAAAATATAACAACTACAGCAACTATAATTAACTGAAGATGATATAAAGGTTTTAAAACTGAATTTTTAGGGGTTGTTACAAGTATACTCCAGCGACTTGAATCTTCTAATGTACTAAAAGAAGAAACCGAAGCATAACTAGTTAAACCTGTAGATGTATAAAAATTATTGATTAAAATATCTCTATGTTCTTTAATAGCACTTAATATAGGAGCTACAGAAGGAGAATGGTTGTATTCATTGATTTTTTGCAAAATTGCTTTAGGATTTTCATGAATAACAAATGTTCCATCATCTGTAAGTAGTAATCTTTGATCTCCTTCGTGAAAATTTAATGAAGGATTAAGTAAAGCTTTAGACATCTGTGAAAGCTCTAAAGAGAAACCAATAACTCCTGCAAAATCTCCTTTTTGATTAAAAATAGGCATTCCTAAGTTTATTCCTAAAAATTCTCCATTACCATAATCAAGACGCTTAACTGAACCAAAAATAACCTTTTGCTCTCCATTGTGCACATTGTTTTCAATTTTTGAGATTACAGGTATACTGTTATACATATTTTTATTTTGTATAAATGTTTTAATACCTCCGTCAATCCCTGGAGTTGAATCATTATAAACAATAGATAAATTTCCATTTTGAATGTCTTTTTCTTTATTTCCTGATAAGACTGAAAGATCTTTAATGTACAAAAAAGCATAAGTGGTATGCATACTTGAATCTAATGTTTTTTTGGTTAAATTTTCCAATACATTAATGTCAATATTCCCATTATCATTAATAACTTGTTGTATGCTAGTACCTAATGCTTTAGAGAGTAAAAAAGGTTCATTAAGCGTGGATTGCATATAATTTACATATCTTTTTGAAGCTATGTCTAGAGCAATTTCTGCTTCTTTTTCCATATTTTGAGAAACTTTCCATGATATGATGGCAATCATAAAGACTAAGCTAACCATAACACTTCCAATTACTGAAAGGGTTAATTTAGTTCCAATAGATTTTAACATTGTCTTCCTTTCTTGTATATTTATTTGCAAATTATAACTATAAAATACTTATTTTTTTCTAAAAAAGTTATTAATTATTAATTAATATTTTGTTAATATTAATTAATAATTAAATTAAATAGTGTTAAAATACATTTACATCAAATTTATATTAAGGAATAGCAATGAAAAAGATTTTCATTTCTTTTGTTGTCCTAGCGACATATTTATGGGCAGAAAATACCGCCTATACCGATGAAGTTGTATCACTTTATCTTAATAAAGATGATGCTAAAGTCATAGGAAGACTTTTACCTACAAATCCTTTTGAAGTGTTAAAAAGCGAAAATAACAAAGTTTTGCTAAAAATTGATGGTTATGTAAATCCTAAAGCACCTTCTGTAATTTATTTCAATGATTCTCAAAGAATTATTGTTGCAGCTTTTTCTAAAAATACAAAATTAAATTTCTCTCAAAGAATAACTGGAAAAGATGGAAAATGGGATAAGGTAAGCCTTGAAATTTGGGCAGATCAAAAAGAATTTGTCAAAGACAATAAAGAAATGTTAAGTCGAGCCAAAGAGCTTTTTGTAAATAACTGCGGAATTTGTCATGCTATCCACAAAGAAAAAGAATTTACAGCTAATGCTTGGCCTGCAATTTTCCGTTCTATGGCTGATAGAACAGGTATTGATAAAAAAGACAGATGGCTAGTTATAGAATACTTACAAAAAAACGCAAAAGATTTTAAAACAAAATAAGGAGAAAAGCATGCTAGATAGAAGAAAATTTTTAAAAATTGGAGCGAGCTTAAGTGCTTTACCTCTCATTCCAAGCTTAAGTGCAGGAAAAACCTTAGAAGCTTCAAAAGTTAGCCTTGGACTTGTAAAAAATGGAGAAGTGATTACCGCAGCACACTGGGGGATTTTAAAACTCACTATAAAAGATGGTAAGATAGTAAAAAGTGAACCTTGGGAAAAAGTTACAAAAATGGATAATCCTTTACAGCACTATACTGCCGATATGGTTTATAAATCTCGTGTGAAGTATCCTTATGTGCGTAAATCCTACCTTGAAAATCCTGACAATCCTAAACCTGAGCTTCGCGGAAAAGATGAGTTTGTTCGCGTAAGTTATGGTGAAGCGATCAAGCTTATCGCCAAAGAGCTTAAAAAAACAAGAGATAGTAAAGGTGCAAGTGCGATTTTTGGTGGAAGCTATGGCTGGAAATCAAGTGGAAATATGCAAAACTCACGCATCTTACTTCATAGATTTTTAAATGTAACAGGTGGATTTGTAGGAGCTACAGGAGACTATTCTACAGGAGCTTCTCAAGTGATTATGCCTTATGTTGTAGGATCAATTGAAGTTTATGAGCAGCAAACCTCATGGGAAAATATCTTAAGTGATTCTAAATATGTTGTGATTTGGGGTGCTGATCCACTTTCTACTTTACGTATAGCTTGGACTTCAAACGAACAAAGAGGTTTGGCATACTTTGAAAAACTTAAAGACAGTAAAATCAAAGTGATTTGTATAGATCCTGTAAAAACCACTACAGCGAAATTTTTAAATGCCAAATGGATAGCTCCACGCCCAAATACCGATGTAGCTTTAATGATGGGTATGGCAAGCCATTTGATTGCTAAGAAAAAAATCAATTACGAGTTTTTAGACACTTACACTACAGGCTTTGATAAATTTAAAGATTATTTAGAAGGTAAAGAAGATGGAGTGAAAAAAGATACCAAATGGGCAAGTAAAATTTGCGGTATCGATGAAAAAACTATCAAAAATTTAGCTGAAACTTTTTATGATAATCCTACTATGATTATGAGTGGTTGGGGTATGCAAAGAGCACATCATGGCGAACAGCCTCACTGGATGCTAGTTACTCTTTGTGCGATGTTAGGACAAATCGGCACAAAAGGAGGTGGTTTTGGATTAAGCTACCATTACAGCAATGGTGGTGTTCCAACTTGCAAAGGCGGAGTTATCGGCGGTATGACAGCAGGTAGCTTAGGAATTTGGAACAATGGTAAATTTAAAGGTTTAGCAAAAAGCGAAACTTCAAACGAAGGTGCAGAATGGCTTCAAAATGCAGCGAGTTATTCTTTCCCTGTAGCAAGAATCGCCGATGCCTTACTTCACCCTGGAAAAACTATAGATCACAACGGCTCTAAGCTTACCTATCCTGATATTGATTTTATTTACTGGGTAGGCGGAAATCCTTTAGTGCACCATCAAGATACCAACACTAACGTAAAAGCATGGAGAAAACCACGCACCGTTGTGGTAAATGAAATTTACTGGACTCCAACAGCTAAAATGGCAGATATTGTTATGCCTGCAACTTCATCTTATGAAAGAGATGATATTACCATGACAGGAGATTATTCAAATATGCATATAGTTCCTATGAAACAAGCAGTTGAGCCTGTGGGTGAAAGCAAAGATGATTATGTAATTTTCTCTGATATTTGTAAAATTTATGGAAAAGATGTCTTTAATGCCTACACAGAAAATGGCAAAAAAGCTAAAGATTTCATCAAAGAATACTACAACAGTGCCCTAAAACAAACTCAAAGTTTTGGCGAAGCTTTTGCTGCTCCTATGCCAAGTTTTGAAGAATTTTGGGCTAAAAATGAACCAATCACTTTTGAACCAACAGCTGAAAGTTTAGAATGGACTCGTTTTTCAGAATTTATAGAAGATCCTATCTTAAATGCTCTGGGTACAGATTCAGGGCTCATTGAAATTTACTCAGAAACGATTAAAAATTATAATTATGATGATTGCAAAGCCCATCCTACTTGGTTTGAGCCTATTGAATGGCTTGGAAATGCAACCAAAGAAGCACCTTTCCACTTACTTACAAACCACCCAAGAGATCGCTTACACTCTCAACTTTGCCACACAAGCTTAAGAGATACTTATGCAATAAAAGATAGAGAGCCGATTTTAATCAATTCCAAAGATGCAAAAAAACTTGGTATAAAAAATGGCGATGTAGTGCGCGTGTTTAACAAACGTGGCGAAGTTTTAGCAGGGGCTGTTGTAAGTGATGAAATCATGCAAGGGGTTGTAAGGATTTGTGAAGGTGCTTGGTATGATCCTAATGAAAACGGACTTTGCAAATGTGGAAATGCAAATGTTTTAACCATGGATATGCCAACTTCAAAACTTGCCAATGGCAATATCTCTCACACAGGGCTCGTAAACATAGAAAAATTTAAAGGTGAACTACCAAAACTTACTGCCTTTAATGCGCCAAAAGGTGTGAATTAAATTGCAAGAAAGCCGTAAGGCTTTCTATTGTCCAAGCAAATTTAAACTTAAAGCCATTATTGCCATTCCTAATATAAGTCCATATAAACTATCATGGGCCTTATCATAAGTTTTTGCAGCGGGCAAAAGTTCATCAAGAGATATAAAAACCATAATTCCTGCAATCACAGCAAAACTTATAGCTAAAGTAAGATCGCCTATAAAAGGCAATAAAATCAAAGCTCCAACAAAAGCACCCAAAGGCTCTGCAAAACCCGAAAGAGCTGAATAAATAAAAGCCTTTTTCTTATTTCCTGTAGCATGGTAAATTGGCAAACTCACGGCCAAACCTTCAGGGATATTGTGTATAGCCACAGCTATAGCTATAGCAATTCCTAAAGTAAGATTATCAAGACTCGAAATAAAAGTAGCAAAACCTTCTGGGAAATTATGTATAGCAATAGCTAAAGCTGTAAAAATCCCTGTGTGTTTTAAAGCTTTAGTATTGATCTGATGTAATTTTTCTCCAGGATGAAATTTCGGAGGATTTTGTCCTTTTTGGGGCAAGGGACAAATTTTTAACTCGCTTAAATCCTCTTTAGGCTCGTGAGGATTGACATCTTCGGGGATTAATTTATCAATCAATAAAGATATTAAAATTCCACCAAAAAAACAAGCTAATCCCAAAAGCTCAGCCCAATGCGAATCATAGTGATTTTTAAAATCTTTAAGTGCAGTGGGTAAAATTTCCATGAAAGAAATATATATCATTACCCCAGCTGAAAAACCAAGTCCTAAAGAAAGTACCCTTAAATCATCTTTTCTAGAAAAAAAGGCTATTATAGAACCTATAGCTGTAGAAAAACCTGCAAAAAGAGTCAGTAGCATTGCGATAAAAATTTGTTCAAAGGTAAATTGCATTAATAATTCTTAACTTCAATAAAATTTTAATATTTTAAATACTTATATTTATAAAAAGTTAACATATGGTAAAATTACAAAAGATATTAAAATTTTTAAGAATATTTTAAAAAATTATAGAATACTATACTAAGTTTTTTATAAATTTTTAAAAGTTAAGGAAAAAATATGAATTTTCGTTCTTTAAATATAAGCACTAAGCTTATTCTATCTGTAGCTATAGGGGTAATTTTAGGCATTATCGTATTAGTTTCAACAGTTTCCATATATATTTCTGAAAATATGGAAAAAGAGGCCAAAGATTCAATATTTTTAGCTTCAAAAAGATACACCAATTATATGGAAGGTATTCTAAATGAAACTGTTGCACTTGCAAAAGGAACCGCAACTTCCTTAAATGATATGTTTGAACACAATAATCAAGTTGATGCTGATTTGATTGAAAGCTTAATGAAAAATTTATTTGATAGTAGTTTATATTCAGCTTATACTTTTTTGTATTTAAAAGATACTTCAGTGCTAGGGGATGCTCAAGGAATTGATAAAAGATACACAAGTTCTGATGGTAAAACTTTTGCTATGATTTATTTTGATCAAACCACTGGAAAATCTGGAGGAATAGAAACGATTCAAACGCCAAATAATTTTGATAATTTAAAGATTATAGAGCAAGTAGAAAAAAACGCTAAATATGGAGATAAAGATAGTTTATTTGTTGGGCCACCAACTAAACTTAACTACGATGGAAAAGATTTTCTAGGTATTAATTTTGGAATGCCTATTTTTAATAATAAAGGTAAATTGATTGGAGTTGCTGGATATACTTTAGATTTTTCTGAAGTTTCTGAAACCATACTTGACCCAAAATTAGATTTTTTTGAAGGGGATTTAAGATTTTTAATGACTGATAAAGGTGTTATTGCCATTCATAAAAATCATAATGCCATTTTAAAAACACTCAGTGATATAAATAAAGATCCCTCTGTGGAGTTAGTCAATAATGCTGTTAAAGAACACAAAACTGTTATAATAGATGATTATGTTGCTTCAACTGGAGATTTAAGCTATGCATCCGTTTCATCTTTTAGTACTGCAAATAATTCAAGTTATTGGAGTATGGTTGTAACTGCTCCTAAAAATTCAGTTTTAGCACCTTTAAAGAAATTAGAAATTATTTTTATCGTTATTTCTTTTTTTATACTACTTGTCATATTGATTATAGTTTATGTCTGCGTTAAAAAAATAGTTGGATCTAGAATTCCTGTCATTTTAAAATCTTTAGAAAATTTCTTTCGTTTTTTAAATCACGAAAAACACGAAGTTGATTTAATTTCAATCAAAGCCGATGATGAACTTGGAAAAATGGGCAAAATGATCAACGAAAATATCCTTGCTACTAAAAAAGGTTTAGAACAAGACAATCAAGCCGTTAAAGAA
>NZ_MJYJ01000046.1:0-10679 GCF_001763255.1 Campylobacter sp. BCW_4338 | reverse complement strand
TGAACTTACCCTCTCAAATATAAAAGATAAAGAACAAATTTATTTAAAAGCCCAAAAGGATTATGATGAATTAGTCCAGCATAATTTCACTCAAAGAATCTTAAATGATAAAGATTCTATAGTGGATGGAATTTATAATGAAAGGATTAAAAAGATTCATACTCAAATCATAGACTTAGCTAAAAATGTCAATATAGGAGGAGAATACTTAACTAATGTAGGCTTATCTAAAGATACCATAGTAGGATTAAGCAATACCTTAAATGTAGGAGTAGATAATAAAGTAAGAGTGGCTAAAAACTCTCATGAATATGTAGGAGAAAACAAAGATATAGAAATAGGTGCTAATCAAAATACTATTATCCATAAAGATGAGATAAGAAATGTGAAGGGGAATAAAAAGGAAGTGGTTGAGGGGCATTATGATATTAATATAAAAGAAACATTAAAAATCCAAACAGAAAAAGAGACTTCTATAAGAAGCAAAAATAATCTACTAATCACCACCAATGCTTCAATGGGCTTTGAAACAGATAAAAATAATACCTTTGTATCTGATAATTCATTATCGCAAACAAAAACAGATTATGAAGTAAAAGCAGGCAATCAAATCCTCCACCAAGTAGGCGATACTCAAATTGTTACTAAGGGAGATTATGTGATTATTAAAGCAGGTGGAGTTGAAGTAGTGATAGATTCTAATGGGCTTGTGGTCAAAGGTGGAGAGATTAGGGCAGAGTAATGGAAGCACTTAATCAAAAAAATAGTTTAAATATTAGGCTTTTAAGTTCTAATAATATTCTTCTGCATAATCAAGAATTTAAGCTTTATGAAATAGCACAGGGCAATAAAAATGAAATCAAGACTATTTTTACAACCAATAGAATGGGGGAAGCTCATTTAAATGCTAGTGAAATTTTTAGTAAAGAAGCACAAAGCTTTGAATTAATTTTAAACCAATCTAGTATTTATAAAAACAAACCCATCTATAATCATAGATTTTTATTAAGAAGTTATGAGTATGGGCATTGGTGTGAAATAAAATTTGAAAGAAAGGCAGATAAAGGCTCTATAAACTCTATTAGGCTAAAATCCAAAGAATTTACCTTAGAAAATAATGAAAAAATAGTGCGTAATTTCTATACTTTTGGTGATATAGTAGAATTTGAAGCTATTTATAAGGATGCAAAAATCAAAGAAGAGCAAATTAAATGGGGTTATGTTTTTATTCAGGATAAAAACACCTTAGATAAGTTAAACAAAAACCAATTAACTAATGACAAAAAGGAAAGTTCTTTATTTGATGAAGAAATTTTAAAAGATTGTTTTTATATTGAAAAAGAAGAAGATAAAGCCCTATTATCTTCTTCTATCATTTATAGACATTTAGAAAACAACAAAGCTTATTGTGGAAAACATCTTAGTTTGCAACTACCAAACCCTAAAGACACACAAGAGCAAAAAACACTATTAGTCTTTGCTTATAAAGAAACACCCAATTATAATGCCTCTTATCTTATAAGAATTAATGATTATCCACAAATTACCATTGATTGCACTCTAGCAGAAACACTAAGGGCACATACAAACAAAGATGAAATCTCAAGGCTTGGTTGGGGGGTAAGCTATATCTGTCAAAGATTATGGCATGATAATCCAAGTGATGCTAAAGAATTAAAAGATTTAACCTTTAGAAGCTCTACTTCACAAGATTTTATAGATACTATCCCTAATGAAACAATGAAAACAATAGTAAAGGAGATATTGCCTAGAGTAGAGATGCAACAATTAAAGACTGACAACACAAAATCAAGAGATAAAGCAAGATTTTATGCGGAATTAGATTGGGATAGTTTTTATATGAAGTTTCCTATAATGCAAGAGCTAAAGGGCGAGTATATGAATCTCAAAAAGCTTTTTGGAGAAGAATCTGATTTTCAAAAACAATTCGAAGATTTTCTTAATGATGCTTTACTAGATATAAAAAACATTAAAAACACACAAGAATATACAATGGCACTCAATATCCAAGCAATGAAAGAGAATAAGACGAAGAATGCAGAAGTCTTTAAGCTATATAAAAAAGAGGAAACACTCCCAGAAACTCATAAAGCTATAAAAGACTTACAAAAACCATCAGATATTATCGATAATAGTTTATATTTTCAAAGGTTTGATATAAAAAATGATGTGTTTTTACCGCATTTAGGCTTAAGTAAATTTGATGCATTTTCATTGCAAAACTCCATACAACATGAAAAAGAAGTTTTAGATAAATTCCACTCTAACCCAAAATACAAGCAGAATTTTGCTCTATACTCTATCGCAGGGGCTTTTAATATCTTATATATACCAAGCCTTATACAAATCACGAGAGTTACAAGATTCTATAATTACCATTCTTTATATGCTGCGTGCAAAAAGGTGCGTGCTTTTATCATTGATACTGTGAATTTTAATAATAATGGTAGCGATCAGCCTATTGGGGCATGGGATTATGAGAAGGTAGGATTTGATTTATATAATTCGATAATGCAATACCGAAATACAAAATTTCATTTTAAATATACCTCACCAAAATCATTCTTATTTCCCTTATATAATTCAGACTTTCTAAAAACAAAACAGTATTTTAATCTAGGCTTAGATTTCTTTTTATATAGCTCTACATTTTTGGATATGGATTTTAGTCATACGCAAATGCAAGATACTGCTTTTATAGTGGGGAAGTAAGATGTTTTTTGCTGGTGGTGATTATGAGCCTTTTATATATGGGCTTAGTCTTATTGCATACTATTTTCTACCCCTTTATTGTCTGACGCTTTTATTATATAAATATAAGCCTCAATATGTGAATCTTACTCTACATATTGGAGCTTCAGTGTTGTTATACTTAGCTATGTGGGTAATATTTGTCGATACAACTATTATCAGCCTTTTTGAAATTTTTCAAATGTTTTTAATCCCCATTATCTTGCAAATTATACATCTTACCTTTATACTCTATGCTATTATCTATACTTATTTTGATATGCAAAAGATTTCATTTACAAAGAGACTAGACAGATATATCGTTTCATTTTTTATTGGGATTGGACTACTTATCCTTTCTTTTGTAATGATGTATGCTATTGGATATTATATCAGCTCATGGTGTGATAGATATTATCTTAAAATCGATGAGAGAAATGAGGCGATTCGCACTATAACTTTTTATGTTCTTGTTGTGGTTTTTCCCAGTATAATTGCACTACTCCTTAGCTATATCCTCTATAAAAATCATAAGTCATTTTTTACTAAGATTCTATATAGAATCTTATCTATGATAGGCAAGGACAAACCATAATGCAAAAACTTATATATCAAAACCACGACTACCAACAAATACAAATCCAACAAACACAGAAACATTTCAATCTTGGTTGTGATTTTATAGTTACAAGCAAAGGTTTTAAAAATATTAAGATTCCAAATAATTTGGATACAAAGAATCTATTGAGGATTATAGTAAAAAGTGAGGCGAGATAATGACTGATGGATTTGGGTTTTTAGCATATGTCTTTACATTGCCTGTATTGATTCTTGGTGGTATATCTTATGTATGTATAGTATTTTTGATAAGATTTCAAAGCTTTTGTGGGTTTGTATGTTCAAAAAGTTTTTGGATTGCTTGGCTTTTTTCATATTATTTATTATTTTTGATTATCTGCATTACTTGTGAATGGGAGTTATTAATAATGTATATCTGTGGTATTTCTTTACCTTTGGTATATTTTTTAAGAAAATTTTTTATGCAATCACATTCAAATCTAGCTCTAAACGAATTTTCATTATGGATTATCCCAATGAGTATTTTCTCTCTTTGTATTCATAGTAGCCTGTGCGTTGCTATTGCATGGATGTTAATATTTTTTCAAACAAATTATGATACCCAAACACTTCAATCTTGGCTTAGATTTCTTTTTATATAGCTCTATATTTTTAGATATTGTGCTAGAGGAGTAGTTATTATGTTTGAAGCGACAAAAAATACAGAGTAAATTAAAGGAGTTCTTATGCAAAAGTTTTTAATAGTTTTAGGATTGTGTTTAATGTTAGCCATTAGTGCTAATGCACAATCCCCAAAAGAAGCCAAACCTAGTTTTGATTGTGCTAAAGCAAGTACAAAAGTAGAAAAGATGATTTGTAATGATAAAAGTGGGGAGTTACAAAAACTTGATAGATTGTATTCTAAACTCTATTTTTCAATACTAAAGAGTATCCCTAAAGATACAAAAGAGGGGCAAAAAACAAGAGAAAAACTGAAATATTTTAATCACTCTGTTATGAGTAATAGAAATATATTTCAATGCTATTTTGTTGCACCATTTGAGACAAAAAAACAAGAAGACCGTCAGTCTAATTATTGCATAAAACAAATTTATTTAGAAGCGATTGCTACTTTAGCTTTTAAAATGATAGATAGTGGAGTTAATAGAGAAAGATGGGGCTTTAATGAAAGAGTGAAAGATTTTGTTGTCCCAATTGAAAACTCTAATGGAACCTACGATATGAACGTAGGGTTTTTATCCAATTATAATCTATTTAACAATTTTTTTGAAAACACTACTCAAAGCATTGTTATAGATTTTATGGCTTACAATATTATGCAGTGGAATTACTTTCTTGTAGATGTTCGGATTAATGAAGCAAATGCAGATTTATTTGATGAAGCGGTAGAAAAATATAAAATATACTATGAGAAGCTCTATCAAGCTTTTACAAAAGATAAAAAACTTAATAAATTATTAGGAAACTAAATGCCAATTAAGACAACAAATTTAAGCTATGAGGAATTTAAAAGCTTACAAATAAATAAAATTAATTTCTATTTAAAGGAGGAGTTCTTATGCAAAAGTTTTTAATAGTTTTAGGACTGTGTTTAATGTTAAGCATTAGTGCTAATGCTCAATCTCCAGAAGAAGCTAAACCTAGCTTTGATTGTGCTAAAGCAAAAAGTAAGGTTGAAAAGATGATTTGTAATGATGAAAGTGGGGAGTTGCAAAAACTTGATAGATTATATTCTAAACTCTATTTTTCAATACTAAAGAGTATCCCAAAAAACACAAAAGAGGGGCAAAATGCAAGAGAAGAGCTGAAATATTTTAATCACTCTGTTATGAGCGATAGAAATATATTTCAGTGCTATTTTATTGTACCATTTGGGACAGGAAAACAAGAAGACTTTCGATCTAATTATTGCATAAAACAAATTTATTTAGAAGCGATTGCTACTTTAGCTTTTAAAATGATAGATAGTGAAGCTAATAGAAAAAAATGGAATTTTAACCAAAGAGTAGAAAAATTTAATGGTGCTGCTTGCCCGTTAGAAAAATATAATGAAATAAATTTTTTATCTAACTACAATTTATTTAATAATTTTTTTGAAAACACTACTAAAGGCATTGTTATAGATTTTATGGCTTATAATATTGCACAATGGAACTATTTTATTCTACAATCTCGGATTAATGAAGCAAATTCAGGCGAATTTGATGAGGCAGTAAAAGTATATAAAATACTTTATGAGAAGCTCTATCAAGCTTTTACAGAAGATAAAAAACTTAATAAATTATTAGGAAACTAAATGCCAATTAAGATAACAAATTTAAATTAAAGGAGTTCTTATGCAAAAGTTTTTAATAGTTTTAGGATTGTGTTTAATGTTAGCCATTAGTGCTAATGCTCAATCTCCAAAAGAAGCCAAACCTAGCTTTGATTGTGCTAAAGCTAGCACAGAAGTTGAAAAGATAATATGCAATGATGAAGATGGGGAGTTACAGAATTTAGATCGCTATATGGGTGAAGTCTATACACAATTAAGAAAAGAATTAAAGATTTCTAATTTTGCTGATAAGGAGCAAAGGCTAAAAGATCTTTTAGATTCACAAAGAGCATTTATTAAAAATTTAAATGAAGTTGATTTTATAAAAGATGCTTATGAAGAGCGCATTACACAATTACTTAAACTTCTAGGAGAAGTGCTAGATTCTAACAATAAAGAATTATGTGAATATGCAAGAAGATATGAGAGTGATGACAGTAAATGGCAAGAAGTTCCTCCATCTGTCAATCCTCCCTTTAGTATAGGTTATTGTGCTTTTGGAGCAAATAATCAATATGGCATTTTTTATCATTATTGCACAGAAAAAAGAGAGATTATAAAAAAAGAAATGGCAAAAGCTATCAAAGAAAAAGATCCTTATATCAGTTTTCCTAGAGTCTATAAAAGAAAAATTGATATTAATAATGATGGGGTGTTAGATAATGTAATTCTTTCACGAGGGGAATATTTTAGTGCACTTTGGATATATAAAAATGGTAAGCTAGATGCAAAAGCAAGTGGTAAAATCTATGGAGATGATCTGCATTTTCATGGAGAAAAAACTAGTTATCAAACTGTAATGGTTAATGAAGTGCCTAGCATAGCATTTGATACATATGCCCTGCCAAGCAATAAAATTTCAGGAATACCAGAACAAGCAGAATTTAACTCTGAAATTCCTATACTAAGCTATTTAACTTATGGAGTTATGGAATTTCAAGGAAAAAATTATATTACTCTATGGAACAGGAGATTTCTTAATGATGAGAATTCTACCTATCCAGAAACACGCATTTATCTTTTAGAAGGTAATAAAAGAGAATTAAAATGCACTTTTTAAAAAGGAAATAATTGATGTTTGAAACGACAAAAAATACAGAGTAAATTAAAGGAGTTCTTATGCAAAAGATTTTAATAGTTTTAGGATTGTGTTTAATGTTAGCCATTAGTGCTAATGCACAATCCCCAAAAGAAGCCAAACCTAGTTTTGATTGTGCTAAAGCAAAAAGTAAGGTTGAAAAGATGATTTGTAATGATGAAGGTGGGGAGTTACAAAAACTTGATAGATATATGGCAAAGACATATAAAGAACTAAGACAGAATCTAAACAAAAATGAGCAAAATAAGCTTTTAACATCGCAACGATTATGGCTTCAAACCCTAAATCAATGCAAATCTAAAGAATGTGTAAAAGAGCTTTTGCAAAATAGAGTTGGAGAATTGCAAAATTACACAGCACACACGGGCAATGTGTGGCTTGGGACTTATACATTACAAGAAAATCTTTATATGGGGAGCTTTACAATAAAAAAGTGTGATAAGTTTAATATTTGTGAAGCTAGATATGAGGCTATCCTCCATAAAAGTGAATTTAATGATATGCATATCTGCGAAGAAGTTTTAATGAAGCTTAAAATCAAAAATAATAATAAAGCCATTGCGTATTATGATGACGAAGAAAAATGTAGCTTGAACTTGGAGCTTAATAAAAATGGGATTTTAATCACAGAGCAAAAGCCCAAAGATTGCTATATGGGTTGTGGAGAGGGAACAGAAATTAGTGTAAATCGCTTATATCATAAGGAATAATCAATGCTTTATGATACCGAAGTGCTAAATGAAAATGATTATAAAAAAGAATGTGCAAAGTTTCTTATTGCTTTTGAAAATTCAAATTATAAACATATATTGCTTAAGGAGAATGTATGAATAATAAAATAGTCATATTGATATTATGTTTAATACAAATACTTTTTGCAAATCAAAACATACAAGAATGGAGTGGTGTATATGGTTTTTCTGAAAATATAGATTCGCAAGATATAGATTTATCAAAAAGTAGGCAACAAATTTTTCACTTTTTAGAATGCAATAATAAAATTTGCTTGGCTGAATATGAATCTTTGCATAAATATTCTACTTGCAAAATACATAAATATGATAAATTATTGCACTTAAAAATACTTTCTCCAAATCAAGCAATTTTACATTTAAAAATAAAAGATGAAAATAATGTAGAAAAAAAGTGCAAAGTGCTCTTACAAAAAACACAAAAAGGTTTTAGAGCAAAAAATCCTTTGAATGCAATAGAATCTTGTAATATAAGTTTATCTATTTTTAAATCTTGTGGTGCAGGGACTAATCCAGATTGGACTATGGAGTTTATAAAGGAATAATAATGAATATTGAAACTTTAGATGATGAAACTTATGCGATCCTTTTAGGAGTTTTAATTTGTAATATTGAAGTAGATATAAAAAGTTCTTTATTTCAGAGTGGTAATTTTTTAAAGCCTTATGGTGATGGCGGTAAAAGTATAGCCGTTGGTTTTGGATTAGATTTAAAAGTTAATTCTCTAAATACCATCACTTGTTTATATAAAAATATTTTTGGGGATAATTGGCAAATATCTAATGAAGAAAAAGACATTTTAGAAAAACTGCGAACAATGCAATTACTACAACACAAGCAATTGAAAAACTAGAAAAACTAACAATACTTAGTCTTGATTTAAAAACACAAGATAATGCCTATAAATTATTTTCCCTAACACTGCAATCATATGAAAATAAAATTGACAATAAAATTTCAAAATCTTATGAAAGAATCGCTTTGGTATCTAGGGCTTATAATTATTATAGAGAATTACTTCTAGGAGCCGTTAGGCAACAAAATAGGTTTTTAATTTGGTTTTATTTACGATATGCAACCAACACTTCAAATGGGAGAGAATTATTGGGACTTACAAAAAGGAGATGGTGGGAGTCGGAAATCTTTAAATTATATAATGGAATATCTTTTGAGAATATTTTAGAAATATTTCAGTGTCTCAATATTGTCACATTTAATAAAAAAATAATTTACAAGCATATAGAAGAATATGAAGCAAGAAATTTAACTCAAGAAAATATTCAGATATTTAAGAATGATTCTAAAAATAGAGATCTTGATAAGCATTTTAAATTTACATATGAATACATCACTACCATCCTTAAGCCTCATTTAGATTACCTAAACACCCTCACTCAAAAAAATTTTAGCTTAGATAATATTTATTGTATTGCTAATTATTGTGAGAATTTAGGTGCTAATAAATTGGATAATGTTACCTTGCTTAATAAAACTTTAAGACAAAAGTTTGAAAAACTAGAAGCAAATACACCCCATAATATTCTTATACTCTATCCAAACCCTACTCCATCTATTATACAAATAGAACAACCTAAAAATACTTTTATTACCCTACTTATAGGAGCAAAAGCAAAAATAGATTGTTCTAAATTAATAGAAGATCAATGTGAGCTAATGTATTTAAAATATGATCCAACACAAGAAGAACAACAAGCAATTAATCCACAAGCTTTTTCTTGTAGCACCCAAGAAGAACTTATTTTAAAAAAAGAAGATGAAATATACTTTAAAACAGTAAAAAACAATATATCATATTTTATTAATAAAAACGATGGAATTTTAAAAGTTGCTCTTGCTGGTAATGAAGAAAATGCTATAGAATTATACAGTTTTGCTAAAGAAAATCAATTTAAAATTTTACAAGATAAAGCTTCAAAGATGCTAAAAATCTATTTAAAACTAGAAAGATATAGTAGCGAAGAGATTTTATTGCATAGAGGGGAAATTTTGAATTAACACTCAATAATCTTAAGATTTTAGATAAAAATGGAAATAATCATGAAACCATCACTAAAGTATTTCTTCATAATTGTGAGAATAGAAGGATTTATGAAAGTTTAAAGTTAGAGTATCAAGAAGGCATTTATAAGAGCAGTTTCAAGATTGATTTAATTTTAGATGAAAACTCTTCTTTTTTAAAAAGGGCTACAAAATGTATTATAGCTACAAAAACCTTAGAAGGCTTTAGCACAAGTCAAATACATAAAATTGGAAATGTGGCAATAGTCTCTTTAAGTTCTGCAGATAAGCAAGGAGGTTATTATACTTTTACAAATAAAGTAAGCATGCAAGATTTTGGATAAAATCTTTATTTAGATACTGAGACAAATGGGTATGAAAAACAAATAAAAAATTCAAGAAAGAATTTATATATCACAAATTTGAAAGCTTATAAAGAAAAAGAACAGCAAAATACTACTGATAAAATCCCTTACAATAAAACTATTTTTGTTAGAGCTTACTTAAATAATGAGGAGAAATTTTTCTTCGATGAGGCAATTAAATGGGCATATTGTATAAAAAAAGAAGAGGAATTAGAATGTAATCAATCTAAAATTAAAATTTTAGAAAATCTTCAAGGAAATGATATAACCTTTAATACTTCTATGCTTTCACAAGATGATAGGAATAAACTTTATAATATGAATGAAAAATATCAATTAATCTTATTTGCTTATTTTAGCGCACCTGCATTTAAAACAACACAAGGAATAACACATTTAGTGTTAAAATGACTAAAGATTTAAACTATACAAAACAAGGCCATTGAACTTACCCTCTCAAATATAAAAGATAAAGAACAAATTTATTTAAAAGCCCAAAAGGATTATGATGAATTAGTCCAGCATAATTTCACTCAAAGAATCTTAAATGATAAAGATTCTATAGTGGATGGAATTTATAATGAAAGGATTAAAAAGATTCATACTCAAATCATAGACTTAGCTAAAAATGTCAATATAGGAGGAGAATACTTAACTAATGTAGGCTTATCTAAAGATACCATAGTAGGATTAAGCAATACCTTAAATGTAGGAGTAGATAATAAAGTAAGAGTGGCTAAAAACTCTCATGAATATGTAGGAGAAAACAAAGATATAGAAATAGGTGCTAATCAAAATAC
>NZ_MJYJ01000045.1:0-2033 GCF_001763255.1 Campylobacter sp. BCW_4338 | reverse complement strand
AATTCCTTTATGAGTCTTAATATATCAAATTCTACTTCAAATCCCCTACCCTTTAAAATCACTAAAGCCCTCATCAAAGAAAGTTTTGAAGAACTTTTTTCTATAGAATGTGAAGGTTTTTTTGAAAGTTTAGATGAAAGCTTATTTAATCTAAGTCAAGATTTTAATTTTCATCCTAATGTTTTAATCGATCAAGAAGCTATTTTAAGTATTCATAATCCTTATGAAAACAATACTTTAAATTTTGACACAAATGAAGTTAAAAATTATAAAGGAATTATCACTTATATAAAATATCTAGGTATTAATCATGAAAGTGCTTTAAATATTAATGATAGCGCTTCAAATACTAAGCAAATAAAATACAAGCATTTTTTTTCTTTTAAGCTTCAATCAGTCTTGATAAGACTTTCTTTAAATAAAGCCAATCGTATTTATACTCATACTAATATTATAGAAGTGATTAAACAAACCCTTGGTTTTTATCAAGATATCTTACATAAAGAAATTGATTATTCTAATATACATTTTAATTATGAAGAACAAGAACTCATCTCTCAATACAATGAAAGTGATTTAGACTTTATTACAAGATTAAGCCATAATAATGGAATCTTTTTTTATGAAGATGAGAACACTATTTATTTTTGTGATGTGTATAAAAATGTAAAAAATAAAGAAATTGAGTATAATCCTAATATTAATAATATTTTAAATCAAGCTTGTATTTCTTCTATTTATAAAGAACAAAGCTTAAGAACTAATTCTTTTACACATTCTAGTATCAATGCCAATACTCCTTTAAATCTTTTATCTTTACATTCTAATAAAGTTCCTTATGAACAAGAACTTAATAACAAAGCTTATTATAATGAACATTTTTATGAGAGTGAATATTCTTTTACAAAAAGCATTGATTTAAAGACTAAGCCTTCTCTTAAAGAAAAAAGAGCCTTAGTATTAAATGAAAGCTTACTAGCAAAAAGTAATATTTATCATCTTAGCTTAGGAGATTTTATCACTTTAAATTATAAGGAGTTTAATCATCAAGAAGAAATAAAAAATCAAGATGAAGAAAAACAAGATAAAGCTTCTTTGCTTAAAGACTTTATTATTATTGCTAATACTCAAATCTTAATTGATGATGCCATCTTAGCTAATTCTATTAATACTAATGATCATTTAAATTTAAAAGATTTAAATTTAAGTAAATCTTATTCTAATACTTTAACTTTATTAAAAAAGAATATTATCTTTACTCCAAGTTTTAAAGCTAAACCTAAAGCTCCTAATAGCACTCAAGGTATTGTTATAGGAGAGAGTAAGGATATAGAAAGTGAGAGAAATACTATTTATACTGATGAGCATGGAAGGGTTAAGGTAAGGATTAATCTTTATGCTAATCAAGAAGAATTAGATGAAAAAGAAAGTTTATATCATCACACTCCTTTTTTAAGAGTAGCTTCAAGTATAGCAAGTAATCATTCAGGTTTTTATCATACTCCAAGAATAGGAGATGAAGTGATTATTTCTTTTTTAGATGATGATATAGATAAGCCTTATGTAAGTGGAAGTTTGTATAATGAGACTAATCCAAGTTTAGTAAATCTTCCTTTTAATGATCACCAAACTTCTCTTTCTTCTAAAACCATAGGTGTTAATGAAGAAGGTTATAATGAACTTACCCTCTCAAATATAAAAGATAAAGAACAAATTTATTTAAAAGCCCAAAAGGATTATGATGAATTAGTCCAGCATAATTTCACTCAAAGAATCTTAAATGATAAAGATTCTATAGTGGATGGAATTTATAATGAAAGGATTAAAAAGATTCATACTCAAATCATAGACTTAGCTAAAAATGTCAATATAGGAGGAGAATACTTAACTAATGTAGGCTTATCTAAAGATACCATAGTAGGATTAAGCAATACCTTAAATGTAGGAGTAGATAATAAAGTAAGAGTGGCTAAAAACTCTCATGAATATGTAGGAGAAAACAAAGATATAGAAATAGGTGCTAATCAAAATAC
>NZ_MJYJ01000044.1:0-2986 GCF_001763255.1 Campylobacter sp. BCW_4338 | reverse complement strand
TTTATAGGCGTATTTTACTAGAATTTGTAGAATATTTATTAGAATATCAAGATGAAATGCAAATAAACGATATAAAAACGACTTTTTTAGTCAATTTTATTAATTATTTAGAAAAAATGGCAATAAACTATCAAAAAAACAAAAATAACTTATTTGAGAGTATTAACTAGCTTTTTTTCTTTTATAAGCGATAATAATGATGATTTGTTTGTTTTTTCCTTTGATATGAAGAAAATTAGATTTAGAACAGAAAAATCAGAAGAAAATTAAATTATCTTAATGAAAATGAAATTATAAGGCTAAATAATGTTTTAGAGAAAGAAAAAGCAAAAAAAGAAGTTTACAATAGTTTTAGAAAAAACTTATGCTTTATGGAGGACTTAGAATTTCTGAAGCTTTAAATGTAAAACTTTGTGATTTTGAAGAGGTTGATGATGAAATATTAAAAATATCCATAATAGGCAAGGGCGGTAAAGAACAATTTGCATTTATTAAAAAAGAAGAAGTAGATGATGAGCTTGAATATTTTAAAGAAAATATCCAAGATAGTGATTACATAATGCAAACTAGCACAGGAAAACATTTAAATAGAAGCAATGCTTTTTTGATTGTAAATAATATTTACGCTAAAGCTTTGATCAGCAAAAAAGGACTTCATTTGCTTAGACACACTTTAGCCATGAGATTAACAGCCAAAGGAACAAACCTTGTGGAATTCTAAGACATGCAAAACTAAATACTACTGCTATATATGCCAAAGCAACAAATGATACAATAAAAGCTGCGTTATTGAATAATTAATTTTTCTAAAATTGAGTATTTGCATAGACTTCAAGAAGAAGTCTATGTGTTTAAAATTGTTCTAATAAAAGTTTAGGTTCTCCGCCAAGTATTTTGATGAAATTTGCAATTCTTGATTGTATTATTTCTACGGAATACATACCTCCTAAACCGCCTAAAGCATAAAATAATTCTTCGAAAATGTCTTCTTTGTTAAATTCAAGTTCTTCTATGTCAATAAGAACAGGAGTTCGGCTACATTTTTGTAAATTTTGATATATTTTGACTAAAATCTTGATTTTTTGTAGATTACTTTCAGCCTCTAAATAAGAATTTAAGTGTATTATTAGGGTTTTTATGAGTTTTTCTCTATTTTCTTTATTTTCAAAAAACTCAAGAGGACTGTGATTTATAGTTAAAATAACCAAAAGAATATACTTGAAAAATTAATAATACAAAAAACATATACTTTTTAAAAAAATAAAATTTTTCAAATATAGAAATTCAATAGAAGGAGAGAAGCTTAGTTAAAAGTTTGTTTGGTAAGCCAAAGGGAAAATTATAACCCCCTTTAAAAAAGGGAAAACAAGTGTTAATAACACTTGACTATAATTATACAAAGTAGTATAATTATTACTATAATTTTGTTTAACATTCTGTATCACCTCCTTTTTGGGCGTGATTGAATGCTAAAGGGGTTGCCGCCCCTTTGGCATTAACCCTTATGCAATTATACCAAAAACAAACTCTTTAACTTCTTAAAACAGTCCATGAAAAGATTTTACTTGTTATTCATTAGCACTTTGTTTTTTGCACCTTCATTTTTATTTGGTGCAAATATTGAAAATATAAAAAAATATAGAAATTCAATAGAAGGAGAGAAGCTTAGTTAAAAGTTTGTTTGATACCGCAGGTAACCCACTCCAGTTGCCCCAAAAATTGAGCTTGGTTAATATGCCTTGACTATAAATAAACAAAGCAGTATAATAACCACTAGAATGAGTTTTATGTACCTCCTTTCAGGGGTTTCACAATTTAGCCGTAGGGGGTCAGCCTGCGGCTTAAACCCTTAATGTAATTTACCAAACAAACTCTTTAACTTCTGAAACAATTTATGAAAGATTTTTGTATAAGTTTTAATATTTTATATGAAAATTTAGGTGTAAGCTATAAACAAGAAGCCTTTCGAGCTAGCTAAGAATACTTGGCTTTAGTTAGGAAGCTCCTACTTCTAAGCGTTAGCGAAAGTAGGAGTAATTCATAGTTTTCATTGTTTTAAAATTTTTCTCTTCGTTATTAATAGATAATTTCGATATATCATATCTATCCCAAAAGATAAGCTCTAAAGGTCGTTGTAAGAAATGATAAGTTAAGCTTATAAAAATAATCAAAGCTATAAGCACACCACAAGGTATATAAAATTTTTTAAGTTTGTAGAAGGGTTTATTCATTGTTTATCCTTTATTACTCTGCTTTAAGTTCTCCACCTCTAACCACAAGTCCATTAGAGTCTATAGTTACTTCAACTCCACCTGCTTTAATGATAACACAATCAGGTTTTGCATTAATAATTGTTTCTCCTACCTGTATAGTCGCCTCGCTATCGGCTTTTAACTCATGAATAGTTTTTGTATAAGTTGTGATATTATCAGCTACCATGCTTGTATTTTTATCACTTTCAAATCCTATGGATTCATTACTTGTAAAAAGAATATTATCTTTGCTTTTATAATCCATCTTTTTCTCGCTTAACACTTGCATTTTATCACTGACATTAATATCATAATGCCCCTCAACCACTTCCTTTTTATTTCCCTTCACATTTCTTGTCTCATCCTTATGTATGATGGTATTTTGATTAGCACCTATTTCTATATCTTTGTTTTCTCCTACATATTCATGAGAGTTTTTAGCCACTCTTACTTTATTATCTACTCCTACATTTAAGGTATTGCTTAATCCTACTATGGTATCTTTAGATAAGCCTACATTAGTTAAGTATTCTCCTCCTATATTGACATTTTTAGCTAAGTCTATGATTTGAGTATGAATCTTTTTAATCCTTTCATTATAAATTCCATCCACTATAGAATCTTTATCATTTAAGATTCTTTGAGTGAAATTATGCTGGACTAATTCATCATAATCCTTTTGGGCTTTTAAATAAATTTGTTCTTTATCTTTTATATTTGAGAGGGTAAGTTCA
>NZ_MJYJ01000043.1:0-87336 GCF_001763255.1 Campylobacter sp. BCW_4338 | reverse complement strand
CTAGCTGAGAGAACTCAAAAGTCTTTATCTGAAATAGAAGCTAATACTAATTTACTTGTTCAATCTATCAATGATATGGCAGAAAGTATTAAAGAACAAACTGCAGGTATTACTCAAATCAATGATAGCGTAGCACAAATTGATCAAACTACTAAAGATAATGTTGAAATTGCTAATGAATCAGCTATTATTTCTAGTACAGTAAGTGATATAGCTAATAATATCTTAGAAGATGTTAAGAAGAAGAGGTTTTAATTAGTCATTCAAGCCCAAAAAAGGGTTTGAATTTTAAAAATTTATGCTATGATTTTATATATTTTATCAAGGAAAATATATGAATTTATGGGATAAAAAAGCCAAAACTTACACAAGATATCAAAACACTTTAAATACGATACAAAAGCAAACTTTTGAATATTTACAAAATTTAAATATTTCTTTTCAAAATAAAAGCATTATAGATATAGGATGTGGAACTGGGGTTTGGACTTTACACTTAGCTAAAGAAGCTAAAGAAATTTTAGCCCTAGATAGTGCAAATACTATGCTTGAAATTTTACAAGAAGATGCTAAAAAACTAAATCTTAACAATATAAAATGCGAAAATTTGAGCTTTGAAACTTGGATGCAAAACAATCCTAATGCTAAATTTGATCTTGCATTTTTAAGCATGTCTCCTGCTTTACAAAATGAAAAAGATTATGTAAATTTCTTAAATCTAGCTAAAATAAAAATTTATCTTGGTTGGGCTGATTATAGAAAAAGTGATTTTTTAGATCCGATTTTTAAATATTTTAATACCGAATTCAAAGGTTTTTGTAAAAAAGATTTAGAAAGTTATTTGCTAGAAAAAAATATATTTTTTCATAAGATTGTTTTTGATGAAACACGCAAAGTTCAAAGAACGAAAGAAGAGGCTATAGAAAATGCTCTATGGCATTTAAGTATGAACAAAATCACAGCTTCTAAAGAAACTGTAAGTTCTTTTGTTGAAAATGATATTATTGAAACTATAGAATCTAAAATAAAACTTTTAATTATAAATAACTTATAAAAACATTAAGCTTATATTTATTACAATTTCACCGATTATTTTAAAGGAGTTTTTAATGGTTAAAAATTTAATCATCAAATTTGGACGCTTGATTCTTGATGCAATTGCAGCAATAAGTTTTGTTGTAGCTTTGCTTTATTCTCTTTTTATGATGTTTAGTATTGGATTTCTAGCTGGTTTATTGTCACTGATAGTCAGTTTTATTGCTTTATTTTTAAGCTTCTTTGTGATCTATCTTGTTATAGATATCAGAGATACTCTTGTAAATAAAGCTTAAATTTTCCATCTTAAAGGTGGAAATCAATGTTTTAATTGAAATTTTAAAATTTCTCCAGCCATATAAGGCACAACTTGATTGTATTTATCTTCATAAACATTTGGCACTTGCCATTCTTGTTTTTCTAAAGTGATAATTTTGTCATTTTCAAATTTAAGATTATGGATTTTACAAGCATTATCCGAAATAAATTTTTGTAAATTTGTTTCATTTGAATGTTTTTCAAAAAGTTCAACTAATACAGGTAAAATCACTGGGGCGCTAAATACACCTGCGGCACAACCGTAACATTCTTTAGTGTGCAATGGATGAGGCGCGCTATCACTTCCAAACATAACTTTTTCATAACCACTAAAGGCAAGCTCACAAAGTGCTTCTTTATCTTCGTAACGCTTGGCTATAGGCTTACAAAAAAGATGAGGATTCATTTTACCTCCGATAACATCATCTAAAGTGATGATTAAATGATGTAAAGTGATTGTCGCATATAAATTTTCATAATCTTTTAAAAGTTCACATAAAGTTTTAGTGGTAATATGCTCCATAACAATCTTAAGTCGTGGAAAATGTTTGGCTAATTTTTCATAAATTTTAGCAAAATTACTTTCCCTGTCCATTACAAAATCATTTGTTTCACCATGCACTAGCAAAGGAATATTTAAATCACTCATAGCCTCTAAAGTAGGTTTTAAATACTCTATATCAAAACTTGAAACTCCACCATTTGAATTTGTTGTAATTCCTGCTGGATAAAGCTTAATGCCAAAAATTTCATCTTTGGCAATTTGAAGAAATTTCTCATCATAATTTTTAAAAAAAAGCGTCATTAAAGGAGTGAAATTTTCATCTTTACAAGCCTTAAGGATACGCATTTTATAAGCTTTTAGATCTTCTAAATTGCAAAGCGGAGGGATTAAATTTGGCATAATCACAGCTGCACAAAAATCTCTTGCACTAAAAGGTGCGATAAGTTCTAACATTTGATTATCTCTTAAATGCAAATGCATATCTAAAGGATTTTTAAGTATCATTTTTATCTCCTATATTTAGCTGATAAAATCCATTCTTAAGGCGCTTAAAAAGCTTTTTTTCTTCTAAAAATTTAAAAGTAGCAATGATAGTGGGTTTGCTTTGATGTAATTTTTCTTCAAGCTCACTAATTTTAATCATAATAAAACCATTTTCATCGGCATTTTCACATAAAAATTTTAACAATTCAAAACGCTTTTTTCCTAAAATTTCTCGTATTAAATTTTCAAATTTCATAAGTAAATATTATATAAAATAAAGCCCCAAACAAAAAGAGCTAAAAGCACGCTAAAAAACACTGCCGCACTCGCACAATCTTTAGCGATTTTTGCCTTTTCGTGCCATTCATTAGTAACTAAATCAACACAAGCTTCAATAGCCGAATTTAAAGCTTCTATAATTAAGATAAGCATTAAAACACTTACCAATAACAAATGTTCCAAAAAACTAACTTTTAAGAAAAAACTAAAAACTATCGCAGGAATAATAATGCAAAGTTCAATTCTAAACGCCATTTCATTTTTAAATAAAGTAAAAATCCCTTCTAAAGCATATCTTGCGTTATTTAAAAAATGATATTTAGGCTTCATGGATTTGCCTTAAGTTTAGGATTTAATAAATCATATTCTGGTTCATAAACACTTGTTTTTACATCAAAATATCCTAAAAGAGTGCTAAAAAGATTATCTTGAGAAAGTTTTAAACCTTTATGTTCTTTAGCTAAATTCACTAATTTTTCATCATTACTCCAAAAAATAGCAGGAATATGAGTTTGATAACTTGGCGCTATAGCATAAGGCATACCATGAAGATAAATATCATTTTCGCCCAAACTTTCACCATGATCTGAAAGATAGAACAAAGAACTTTCATAATCTTTTTGCTCTTTTAATAGTTTTATAATCTCACTTAAAAGATAGTCTGTGTAAAGTAAAGTATTGTCATAAGTATTGATTAAAGCCTTACTATCACATTTTGAAAGTTCATTGGTATCACAAGTTGGAGTAAATTTTTTAAACTCATTTGGATAGCGTTTATAATAAGTTGGCCCGTGAGAACCTTGCAAATGAAGAACTATTATATTTTGATCACTCAAATGATTTAATTTTTCTTTAAAAGGAGTGAGTAAATTTTCATCCAAGTCACTAGAAAGTTTTTGCTTATAAGCTAATCTATCACAAACTCCTTTACAACCACCAGAATTATTATCAAACCATGCAGCATCTACACCTGTTTTATAAAGTATATCCATGGCATTTTCTTGAAATTCTGAACTTGAATAATCTCTACGCTTGGATATAGAAAACATACAAGGTAAACTTACCGCTGTTGCTGTTCCGCATGATGAAAAATTATCAAAAAAGACTACATTATCTTTTTTGGTATAAAAATTGGTATCATTTTTAGCATATCCACCCAAAGAGTAATTTGCCGCTCTAGCGGTTTCACCCACTACCAAAACTAAAAGTTTTTTAGTGTGATTGTTTTCTCTATAAGCATCATTAGCTATAGTTTTAAATTCTGGTTTAGCTTTTACAAAACGAACATAATAGCGATATACGGCATAAAATTGATAAAAAGGAATATTATACATTCTTATTTCATTATAGTTTCTAAAAAAAGGCAAGAAAGTTTTGCTTAAAGGGATTAAAACTACACTAACCACAATCAAACCTGATATTATATTGATAATTTTAATTTTCATATGGGATTTAAAACTGCCATAATCAATTTTTACTTTAACAACATAAAAAGCCAACAACAAAGCCAAAACAACAAATAAGATCAATTTTAAATTTAACAAATCTTTTACTTCTTTGATATCTGTTTGAACAACATTTTGTATCATATCAGAGTCTATAAGCACTCCATAAAAACTAATGAAATAAACACTTAAAAAAGATGATATTATAAATAATATAGAAAAAAATTTAGTAAAAAACTTTATAAAAAGTAAAGAGCAAACCACGTGAACAAGGGCAAAATAGGCCACAATAAAAACAAAAGTTATAAACCAATTTTGATTGTTTTTTTCATACACAAACTCAAATAAATTAAAATTTAATATTGCAATCATTAAAGAATTTAAGAAAGTAAACCAAAACCAAGTTAATCTAAGCATATAAATCCCACCTTCAAATTTAAGGTTTTAATTTTATTGAATTTTTTTAAATGGATTGTAGTTTTAAATCTTTTTATGTTATGATTTACACTTTTAATGACAATTTTAAGGAAAATAATGAAACTACTTTCATGGAATGTCAATGGCTTAAGAGCCATTTGTGATAAAAATGCACTTGATTGGATAGCACAAGAAAAGATTGATTTTATAGGTTTTCAAGAAATCAAAGCACATGAAGATAAATTTCCTAAAAAAATTTATGAATATCCTTTTAAACACATGTATTTTAATTCTGCCAAAAGAGCGGGATATTCTGGGGTAATGAGTCTTTGTAATTTTGATAGCGAAGTAAAAAAATGTGAATTTTTTGATGATGAAGAAGGCAGGGTTTTAGAACACCGCTTTAAAAATATCGCACTTTTTAATATCTATTTTCCAAATGGTCAAAAAGATGAAGAGCGTTTAAATTTTAAGATGAAATTTTATGCAGATTTTTTAGTGTATTTAGATAAGCTTTTAAAAGATGGGTTTGAAATTATCATTTGTGGTGATGTTAATACCGCTCATAAAGAAATCGATCTTACCCATCCAAAAGCCAATGCCAATACTTCAGGTTTTTTACCTATAGAAAGAGCTTGGATTGATGATTTGCTAAAACTTGGTTTTATAGATACTTTTAGAGAAATTAATGGCGAAATCAAAGAAAAATACTCGTGGTGGAGCTATAGAATGAAAGCAAGAGAAAGAAATGTGGGTTGGAGGATCGATTATTTTTTCATTTCAAAGGGTTTAAAAGATAAACTTAAAAACGCTTTCATAAGAGATGATATTTTTGGCTCTGATCACGCACCTGTAGGCATAGAAATAGATATTTAATATCCCAAAAAATGGGATATTATTTTTTGACAAATTTTTTTGCTTTTTCCCAAAGTCTTACACCGAGCTTTTTAGCTTTTTTGGAATTTAAATCTTTGTATTTTTCACTAGCAATTTTTTCTAATTCAAAAATTTCTTGTTTAAAATGATTTAATTTTCTTTGAGTAAGTTTGTTAAAATCATTAATCTTTGGATTTCTCTTAATATCATTTAAAACTAATATTAGTTGTTCTCTACTTTCACTCGCAAGACGTCTAAATTTAGCAAAAAGATTATCAAATTCATGTTCTAGCAAATTCTCAACTATACTCCTACAAGGATCATTTTGCAGTTGAATCTCTTTTTTTAAAAGAGCAATAAAATCATCTTCTATACCTATTAGTTCTTTGCTTTTTAAACTAACATCTTCTTCAAAATTTGCATAAGTTAATGAAGCTTTAAATTTTTCCATTGCTAAAACAATACCATCTCTTGTGCCTTTAATCACACCTAAACAAAGATCTTTTGCATAAGCCATAGATTCATTAGCTATTTCAAAAGCGGTATTTAAAATAATACTTGAAATTTGTAAAATTCTTTCTTTTTCAAAATGAGCTTCACAAATGGCATTATATACGAGATTTTTAGCTATTTCGCTACTTGTAAGTTCTATATCTTCAGCCTTTTCTAATGTGGTTAAAAAAGCACTTTCAGCAGTTTCTTTTAAAATTCCAAGCATTTCTATATCAAATAAAATAGCATCATTTAAACCACCGCTAAATTCATTACAAAAAGAACATTCTTGTAAAATACTCTCGAATTCAAAAAAATTATCACTGATTTGATTTTTAATCAAATTCTTTTGATTTTCAATCTGTTTGTTTAATAATTCAGCTTCACTAATATACTCATAAAGCGAATTTTGAGCATCTGCGACACTTGCTTTTACGAGAGCCTTAATAACCTTTGAAACATTTTCATCGTCACAAAAATTAAGTTTTTTCAAAATAGTTAAAAATTCAACCAAAAGAGAATTCAAAACTTTTTTTGTTTCATGAGGATTATGTGAAATTTGCTTATATGCAAGATTAAAACTCAAGTCTTCAAGTAAATCACTTGCTTCATCTTTACCGAGATTTGATAAAGAATTTTCAAAAATAATTAAAGTATTTTTCATTTTTCCTTCTTTCTTAAAGTACAAATTTTGCTTTAGCTTTTAATCTATCAAATATATCCAAACGATCTTTTTTGCTATCAACATAAACATTTAATAAATAACTTTGATATTTTCCACTCGCACTTGAATTCGAATACTCAAATTTATATTCTCTTTGACCTAAAATTTCTTGAAAAATTTCACTTGCCCTAACATGCACCTCAAAAATCACCTTATAATCCCAAAAAGTAGGATAATTGATCTGAGGTTCTTTTTTAAGATCGCACAAATTTACCACTTTTGCCTCCTTCTTTGCTTTCAAGCACTATATCCGTAATCCTCATTGATTTATCTACAGCCTTGATCATATCATATATAGTTAAAAGTCCTATACTAACCCCACTTAAAGCTTCCATTTCAACCCCTGTTTTACCTTCACACTTAACTGTTACAATAAGCTTAAATGCACATTCTTTAACAAATTCCACAATATCAGTTTCAACTTTAGAAAGCATTAAAGGATGGCACATAGGAATAATTTCACTTGTTTTTTTAGCCCCTATTATAGCCGCAATAATAGCTGTTTGAAGAACAGGACCTTTTTTTGCGGTATTGTTTTTAATTACATCAAAAGCTTCTTGACTCATATATATCATACCACTAGCTGTGGCTATTCTTGAAGTAATATTTTTATCGCTTACATCTACCATTTTAGGATGATTTTTTTCATCTAAATGACTTAATTTCATAAATTCACCTTTTAAAAAATTATAAAAATTATAGCAAAACCAAACAAATTTAAGATAAAATAAACTTTGTATTTTTATTTAAGGAGAAAACAATGGCTTATGAAGATGAAGAAGATTTAAATTACGATGATTATGAAAACGAAGATGAAGAATATCCACAAAATCACCATAAAAATTATAATTACGATGATGATGATTATGAATACGATGATGATAACAATGATGATGATTTTTATGAGATGGATTAAAATACAAAATTTTCATCTTTAAATTACAAGCAATGTCTTTACAGGGCTTGTAATTTATATCTTAATAATACCCAACGCACATACTCTCAGTGATTTTAATACGCTTTTCAAAAGGGGCTGGACTAAAAAAATGGCATTTTTCTATATAAATATGCTGATGATAATTTAGCCCTAAAAAATCATAAAATTTTTTTAGATTAACAAATTTAATCCCACAAATCTCCTTAAGCTCTAAAAGTTTATAAATAGAAGAATTATTTTTTTCCACTAAATGAGACGGGGCTAATCCAGTAAAAGAACAAAAAGCACTTGCCAATACAAAACCATTTAAATCACTACATTGCCTTAAAGCTTGCTGATGTTTTTCTAAAATGCAATTTCTATGTAAAAATATAATTCTTGTTCCTTGATATCTACCTATTTCTACATTTTTCCAAAATTTATAAGCATTTTTTGAAATTCCAGCAAAACGATGAAATTCAGCGTTTAAAATATAGTGATCTAAAAATTCATTAGGAGGCAAGATTAAACTTTTCATCACTACAATTTAGAGCCCTAAAAGAGCTCTTTAATCTTCTTTGTTTAAATTTTCCTTAGCTTTGCTAGGAAGCTTAGATAAAAGATTATTTAAATCAAAATTAATTCCTTGAGTTTTTGCCTCTTCAAGTAAAGCAACTGCAGCTTTTGCGTTAAATGGAGAAGAGCCATCATGTGGAGCAAAAAGATGATCTGTTATTGCTAGAGCATAAGCGGATTTTTTCACTTCTTCGCGAGCAGCGTGAGGAGTGCGAACAAAACATATACTTTCAATCAAAACATCATCAAAATTCCAACGATGCAATAAAAATCCCAAGAAAGAAATATGATCTACACCTAAAAATTCATTCTCCGCTAAAGCAATATTTTCAATTTTAGTTTCATTTAAAAAAGTTAAAAATTCTTTCTCTCTGTGATTTTGTATAAGAAAATTTGAAAAAATAACAATGCCAAGTCTTAAAAGCATTGCACAAGGAACTAAAAGATGAGAAAGTTTTTTATCTTCATCATTGAGCCAATTTGTGATAAAAGTTGCCTCTTCGTTGCAATTTCTTAAAAAAACTTGAGTATCCAAACCATATGGTGAAACATCTATTTTAAAACTATCTTTAATGGAATCAGCCGTAACTATATTGATGATATTACCAACGCCTAATAAAGTAATCACTTGATTTATGGTTGTAATTTCTCTTGTAAAACCGTAATAAGGAGAATTTGCTAATTGCAAAAGCTTAGCCGTCATCAACGGATCACTTGAAATTATTTCAGCAACTTTCATGGTTTCTATATTTGAATTAGCCTCGCTCACATATTTTCTTAACTTACTTACAGTATCAGGCAAAGGTGGCAAAACTTCGACGCTTTTTAATAAAAGCTCGTTCATATCTCCGATCATATTTAATACATCCTTATTTAATATTCAATGTTCTTCATAGATTTACAATTATATCTAAAATTTAATTTACTTATTGCATTTTTTTATTACTTAAGGTATAATAAAATTACAAATAAATACTGAATTTATGGTATTTTGATTTAGTTAACTAGTAATTAAAAATAGTTTTAATGGAGTTAAATTGATGTTTTTTAATTTTAAAAATAAAAGCTCAACAAAAAAAGAAGAAAGTAAAAAAGTTTTAGAAGCTCTATATCTTCAAGAAAATGAACTTGAAGAAAAATTAAAAAAAATAAATATCAAGCCAAAATTAATCATAGGCTTTGCATCATATCAACTTAATCTAGCGATCATAGGAAATAAGATTCAAAATTCTATAAATGAGCAATGCGATATCATCTTAAGCAGTGCTACTGATTTATTATGCAACCTTGATTCTAACTCAAACATTGAAAACAGTCCCTATAAACAAAATATCCAAGGAATAAGTTTGATGCTTTTTAGTGAGGATATGATAGAAAATCTTTGCACAAATAAAATCAAGCTTTTTAGCAATATAAAAGATTATACAGAAAGAAAAAAACTGATAGAAAAAGAAGTTTTATCTATAAATATACCTTTTGAAGCACACTACACAAATACTTTGCATTATTTAATTTATGATGGTTTAAGTCAAAGCGAAAGTTCTCTTTTAGAACTTTTATACAAACACAACCCCTATCCTTGTGCTTTAGTAGGGGGTGGATCTAGTGGAAATATGGACTTTAGCGGAACATTTATATTTTATAATGGAGAAATATTAAAAAATCAAGCTTTAAGCATACATGTCCAATTTAAACCTAAATACCGTTTTGATTTAATGAAGTCTCAAAATTTTAATCCTCAAAGCAATATCACCTTTACCATACTTGATGCAAGCTTATATGATAGGACGGTACGTGAATTTATTGATAAAAAAACCTTTCAATCCATCAACGCGGTTGAAGCTTTATGCAATTATTTTAACTGTACTTTTGAAGAACTTAAAAATAAAATGCAAGAATATACTTTTGCTTTAAAAATTGGAGAAGACTATCTTATTTCCCCTATGGAAATCAACCCAGATAAAACATTATTTAGTTATTGTGATATAGAAAGCGCTCAAGAATTAAGCTTGCTTAAAAAAACAAATTTTATTGAAGCCATAAAAAAAGATTACGAAAAATTTTCTCTTAATAAACCAAAACCACTAGGAGCAATTTTTAATGATTGTATCTTAAGAAGACTTCACAACAAAGAACATTTAAATCAAATCCATTTTAATGATTTTCCTATAGTTGGTTTTTCTAGTTTTGGGGAAATTTATGGAGTGGGAATTGCAAAAAGTTTAGTGGCAATATTTTTTTATGAAGTTGAAAATTTTAATGATTTCAAACCTAGATATTTAAAAACTTTCATACAAAAATACAGCGATTTTAAATACTATTATCTTAATATAAGAGCTCAAAAACTAGAAATGACAAATGAGATTAATAAAATAATTTTAAATCAACTCAAACAAAATACATCAGAAATTGATAAAAATACAAGTATATTTAAAGAAATTTTTGAAGAACTTGAAAATATAAGAAGAAGTCTTACAACTATTAGTGAAAGTTTTACCAATTTCACTAACTACTTAGAATACAACCTTTACCAAAGCGAAGAAAAAATGAATTTAGAAAAAGAAGTGCAATCTTCTTTGAAAAATATAGATCAATTAAATAGTATTTTAGATCTTATTTCAGGGATTGCTGAACAAACTAGCCTTTTATCTTTAAATGCAGGTATAGAAGCTGCTAGAGCTGGAAAACTTGGTCGTGGATTTGCAGTTGTAGCTGATGAAGTTAGAAAACTTTCAGAAAATACCCAAATGGGTCTAGGTGAAATGGAAGGAGCTATTAAATTAGTTATTCAGACCATACAATCCATTGCAAAAAGTTCCAATTCTAGTACTGAAGAAATGAATTTTATAAGGGATAAATCCAATGAATTTTCCAAAATCATTTCAAATCTTATAAATTCAGGTAAAGAAATTTCAGATAAATTAGAACAAAGAAGCAATGTCAGCGAAGATTTTGAAAAAAATGTAAATCAACTCAAATGTTATGAAGATGTTCTAGCTAAATTAAATCAATATTAAAAAAATAAGAATTTCAAGAATCAAAAATCTTGAAATTCTTACACTAAAAAATTAAAGTGCTTTTTTTGCAGCCTCTGCAATTTTTGCAAAAGCAGCAGCATCATTCATAGCTAAATCTGCCAGAATTTTTCTATCAAGTTCAATGCCTGCTTTTTTGAGACCATTGATAAATCTTGAATAACTTAAATTATTAAGCCTACAAGCAGCATTGATACGCACAATCCAAAGACGACGGAAGTCTCTTTTTTTGCGGCGTCTATCACGATAAGCATAGACTAGACTTCTTTCTAATTGTTCTTTTGCTTTTCTAAAATGTTTGCGGCGTCCACTATAAAAACCACGCGCTAATTTTAAAACTTTTTTATGTCTACGGCGTCTAACAACACCTGTTTTTACTCTTGCCATTTTTATTTCCTTTCATAAAGTGGCGTCCAAATTTGGAGCTTGCCCTTGAAATTTTATTTCAAAAGGGGAGTTTGAATGACTTTTAGTCAAAAACTTAAATTCCTAGCATTTTTTCAACAGCTTTTACATTTGTGCTATGCACATATTTAGCTGTGCGAAGATCACGCATTCTTTTTGCAGGTTTTTTAGTCAAAATATGACTTCTAAAAGCTGAGCCTCTTTTGATTTTATTTTTACCTACTTTGAAGCGTTTAACTGCGCTTTTAACGCTTTTCATCTTTGGCATACGCTTTCCTTATTTAGATAAATTTTTATTTTTCAAATTAAAAGAAAAGCTAAATACTATCAAATTTTTTCTAATTTTTGACTGAATTTAATTTTTAAAAAAACTTGGCACACCTTTTGCTTATAAAAAAATCAGCAATATTTTGGAAAGATTTAAAATGACTATAAATTCGGCAAATCCGTATCAAAATTTAACCTTATCTAATCCTTTACAGAATAGCTCTGCTTTAAATTTGATTAAAGATAGCAAAGCTTTAGAACAAGAAGGAAATGAAAATAGCTTAGAACAATTAAGTTATATTTTTAATAATACCACTTATGCTAGTGAATTTGGATTTAGAATCAATAAAGAAGGTTTTTTTGATAAAGATTTAAATAAAATTGCGAATATACCAGAATCTTATGATATCAATATTAAAAGCGTTAGAAGCATAGCAAAAGAACTCGCGAAACAAGATGAAATTTTAAATTATAATAAAATTGATCTACCTTATCTTTTAAATAGCTATTATAGTTCATTAAAATCTATAAATTCAGAATTTTTACAAGATGATAATGCTTATTTAAGTCGCGATTTTATTTCAAAACTATCATCAGGTTTTTCAACAGATAATGGAGAATTTTTGGGCCAAATTTCAAGAATTTATAACAATCAAGAAGAAATTGATTTAGCATTAAGCAATATTACAAATTTAAATACCTTAATGTTAGATAACAAAATAACTAATTTTCATTTTAATAAAGCCATAGAGAATACTTCTTCTAATGAAATTTTAAAACCTTATTTAACTAAAAACGCAGAAGTATCAAAATCTGGTCTTTTAATGAATTTTATATACCATGATATAAAAACCCAAAATGAAAAAGAATTTAATTTTTTTATGAAACCTATCACTCTAGAACTGAGCTCTCATCAAAATTTACAAAAAATTCTTAAAGGCGAGATGGATATAGAAGATTACATCAAAAAAGAAAATGAAAAAAAGATGAGTTTTGATCTTTATCTTTATGTTAATGGTATAGATAAAAAAACAAGTACTCAAGACAAACTATCTGTATTTTTTCAACAATATATTAACTACCAAAAAGATATGGATTTAAGAGAATTTGCAAATTCAAGCTCAATATTTCAAATTTATATCGATCAAAATCGCAATGATTTTGATACTATTAAAAAACAATATCAAAACCAAGGTCAAGACACGCAAAGATTAGAAGAAGTAAATCAACTACGTTCTAGCTCTATAGAAAATTTTCTAGATCGTCGCCAAAAACAAGCAAATATAAATAAAATTCTAAACTCTTATATGTCTGTGATGATTTAAAATAATTTTTATAAAAAATATACAAATTATAAATATTTCAATAATAATAATTTTTATATGAGTAATTAATAAAATTTTAAGCATAATAACATTATAATTCGCTCCCGAAAAAATATAAATATAAAAGCACTCAAAACCATGATTTATAATGAAAAAATTATTTCAATGAATAATGATCTTTTAGATCATCAGCATAAAGAACTTTTTGAAATTTCTAAAAAACTCTCTTTAATGAGCCAACGTCATGTTGAAACAAAAGAATTAAAAATTGTCTTAAGAGAGTTGTTGATAATGATCAATAGACATTTTTCAGATGAAGAAGCCTTTATGAGAGAAATAGAATATCCTTATATCAACCATCATACAAGAATTCACAGAAAAATTATCTTAGAAATTGAAGAAATTATCATCAGTGAAGCTAAATTTGTAAATATAATGATTGAAAAGCTAGATCTCGTTGTTCAAGATTTTATCTTTAATCATACAGTCAAAGAAGATTCAAAAATAGTAAAGTATTACGAAGAAAAATTTAAGAAATAGTATTTCTCATTTTTACTATATAAAATTCACAAAATATTTCACTTTAAAATTTTACTTTAACATTTTATTTTTGTTATAATTTTTAACCTAATTTTTATAAATTTTTGTTATTATCCGTTTTCGAATAAAGATAAAAAATATCCTAATTAAAGTTAAGGATAAATTAAGGATTTTAAAGTGAAAGTATATTTAGATAACAATGCAACGACGATGCTTGATCCTAATGCTTATGAGTTGATGCTACCTTTTTTAAAGGATATGTATGGAAATCCAAATAGCCTTCATCAATATGGAAGCACAACACATCCTGCTTTAAGAGAAGCTTTGGACAAACTTTATGCAGGGCTTGGAGCAAATGACTTAGATGATATAGTTGTAACATCCTGTGCAACAGAAAGCATTAACTGGGTGCTTAAGGGTGTGTATTTTGATCATATTTTAGATAAGGAACGCAACGAAGTGATTATTTCTAGCGTAGAACACCCTGCTGTTACTGCTGCTGCTTATTTTTTAAAAAGTCTTGGAGTAAAAGTCATAGAACTCCCTGTAAATGAAGAAGGGGTTTCTACTGTAGAAGATTTACGTAAAGTGATTAGCGATAAAACAGCACTTGTAAGTGTTATGTGGGCAAATAATGAAACAGGTATGATTTTTGATATTAAAGCGATGGCGGAACTTGCACATGAATTTGGCGCTCTTTTTCATACAGATGCTACTCAAGCAGTAGGTAAAATAAAGGTTAATTTAACTCAAGTAGGAGTTGATTTTGCTTCATTTTCGGCTCATAAATTTCATGGACCAAAGGGTGTGGGTGGACTTTTTATAAAAAAAGGACTTAAACTTACTCCACTTTTACACGGTGGAGAACACATGGGTGGTCGTAGAAGTGGAACTTTAAATGTGCCTTATATAGTGGCTATGGGCGAGGCTTTGCGTATTGCAAATACTATGCTTGATTTTGAAGATTCTCATATACGCCGTTTAAGAGATAAACTAGAAGATCAAATTTTAGCCTTGCCTGATACAACAGTGGTTGGAAAAAGGGAACACCGTGTGCCTAATACAATCTTAGCAAGTATTAAAGGTGTTGAAGGCGAAGCAATGCTTTGGGATTTAAATAAAAATGGTATAGCTGCAAGTACGGGCTCAGCCTGTGCAAGTGAAGCTTTAGAAAGCAATCCTATTATGGAAGCTATCGGTGCGGAGCATGATTTAGCGCATACAGCTTTAAGACTTTCTTTGTCACGTTTTAACACTGAAGAAGAAATTGATTATGCAGCAAAACAAATTAAAAATGCAACACAGAGATTAAGAGCAATTTCTTGTACTTATGCTTATAATCCAAATAATTACAAATAAGGATGAAAAATGGGAAAAAATAGTTTAATTGGTGGATCCATTTGGGATGAGTATTCACAAAAAGTTCAAGATAGAATGAATAATCCTCAACATATGGGAGAATTTAGCGAAGAAGATGCTAAAGCACGCAATGCAAAATTGATCGTAGCTGATTTTGGCGCAGAAAGTTGCGGCGATGCAGTAAGACTTTTTTGGCTTGTAGATGAAAAAACTGATAAAATTATCGATGCAAAATTTAAAAGTTTTGGTTGTGGTACAGCTATAGCAAGTAGTGATACTATGGTAGATCTTTGCATAGGAAAAACTGTAGATGAAGCAGTAAAAATCACAAATTTAGATGTGGAATTTGCTATGCGTGATAATCCAGAAACTCCAGCTGTTCCACCTCAAAAAATGCACTGTTCGGTTATGGCTTATGATGTAATCAAACAAGCAGCAGCTCATTATAAAGGTATAAGTCCTGAAGATTTTGAAGATCAAATTATAGTTTGTGAGTGCGCTAGAGTAAGTCTTGGAACCATTAAAGAAGTGATTAAACTTAATGATTTGCATAGTGTAGAAGAAATCACACAATATACTAAAGCAGGTGCTTTTTGCAAGTCCTGTATCAAACCAGGCGGACATGAAAAAAGAGATTATTACCTTGTAGATATTTTAGCTGAAACCAGAGCCGAGATGGATAGAGAAAAACTCAAAAATACAATGAAAAGTGATGTGGCTTTTGATGAAATGACCGTAGTAGGACAATTAAAAGCAGTTGAAAGTGTTTTAGATGCTGAAATTCGCCCTATGCTTCATAATGATGGTGGAGATTTGGAAGTGATTGATATACAAAAGGCTGAAGGTGCAGCAATTGACGTTTATATTCGTTATCTTGGTGCTTGTAGTGGTTGTTCTAGTGGAAGTGGTGCGACACTTTATGCTATTGAAACGATTTTACAAGAAGAATTAAGTCCAAATATACGCGTTATGCCGGTTTAAAAAATAGCAAGATAAAATCTTGCTATTTTATAGCTTTTGCTTGCAAATCAAGAGGTGGTAAATTTTCTATATAAATACTGCGACTTGGGAAAGCAAAAGTTAAACCATTTTTTTCGATTATACGCATAAACTCAAGCATTAAGCTTTGTCTAGCTTCCCTAAAATCTTTTGCGCCTATTTTTTTGGTATAAAAATAAAGCTCTATATTAATACTACTATCTGCAAATTCGCTTAAAGCCACATAACAAGCATTTTTATAGCCTTCTAAATCGTTAATAGATACAAGATTTTGACGATATTTTGTCGTATGATCACCATATTTTAATGCACTATCCTCATCGTGAGCTACCAAATCACTTGTATCCAAAAATTCTTTCAAATCTTTTACACATTGATCTAATTTTTCAGGAGTAGCATCATAACCAACACCCAAATACATTCTAACATGGCGACCCATGCGTCTTTTACTCCAATTTTTGATATTAGCCCCCATAATAGTTGAATTTGGTAAAAATACGAGACAATTATCAAAAGTTCTAATAGTAGTTTTTCTAAGTCCTATTTCAACTACTGTTCCTTCTATACCTGAAACCTCTACCCAATCTCCTTGATTAAAACTATTATCAAAAAGTAAGAGTATAGAAGCAAAGAAATTTGCAATTATATCTTTCGCTGCTAAAGCAACAGCTAAACCACCAATTCCCAAAGATGCAATAATAGCTGAAATATTAAAACCAAGCTGAGCAAGGATATATAATAAAGCTATGATAATAATAACAAAATATAAAATTTTAATAATTAAATTTACAACTTCTTTTTTTCCACTTTTTTGAGCAAGCTTAGAAACTAGCACCATTCCATAACCATCAAGCATTTTTAAAATAAGCCATGCAATCAAAACCGCATAAATTATGTGGAAAAAATTACTCAAATTAATGCTTAAAGGCGCAGGATAAGTTGCTATAGTAAGACAAATCGAAATAGCATAAACGATGAGAAAAAAACTCACTGGTTTTTTAATATTCTCAATAAAAATAACTTTAATATCATCTACATCATTTTTATTTCTATAAAAAAGCCGAACAAGGAAAAAATATACTATATTTGCAAAAAAGCGTCTTAAAGATATAAAAAATACTAAAACCAAAGCAGAAATTACTATTTTTCCGATATTAATAAAACCTACCCCAATTGCCTCGTTTATACGATCTATCCAAACTTGAAGCTCAAGTAGTGAAAAAATATAATTACTTTCAAGCAAATCTGCATTTGATCGTAAATACTTAAGAATTTCAGAATAAGAATCTAGAGCGTTACCAATATATCTTTCTTTTAGGGTAATTTTTTCCAATTCTTCTGGATTTGTAATTTTGCTTTTAAAACTATCTAAATTTACACTAGAAGAATTTTGTAAATTTTCCATTGCCTTATCAACAGTAGCAATTAAATCTTCACTACTTGCTGTATTTTTAAAAAGTTTTTCCACTTCAAACAAAGAAGAATAAAAACTTTCCACAATGTTAAAATAAACTAGATTAAGAGTGGCATCTGTATAAATGTAAGGCTTATTAATATTCTTTTTTTGAACATCTAGTAATTTTTCTTTTGCTTTTAAAAATCTAGCCACTGCCTCTTCATTAATCTTTTGTCCTACTATCATATCGGGTATTTTTGCTAAAATAGTCTTTTTGTCTTTTTCAAATTCACTTAAAATACCATTAAAAGTGCTTGAATTTTCATCATTGTTTTTCTTAAATTCTTTAATTTGATTGTTAAGATCAACATATTTTTCAACTAAAGCATAAATTCCTTCATCTTCTTTACTAATATTCGCATCAATAAATTTAAATTCTTGTGCTCCAAGGTATAAAATAAAAAAACATAAACTAAAAATAATTTTCTTCATTGAACTTTCCTATCTTGTATTAAAGTAAAAATTTTTGCTTTAAAATCATACTCATAAATTTCACCTGTCTCTATAATATAATACCAAGCATGTACTTCTATTTTTCCTTCATCTAAAGCTTCTTGCACGCCTGGATAAGTAAGTATATTTTGCAAAGAATTTACTAAATTTAATTTTTCTGTAAGCCATGAACGCATAGCCAAATCGTCTCTTGCAAAAATCATCACATCTTTTTTTATCGGATCTAACATAGTAAGCCATTTTTTCACGTTAGGAATTTTATTTAATTCTTCATCAGAATAATAAAGAGCATTGCAACCTCCACAATTACTATGGCCACAAACGACGATATTTTTAATATGCAATGAATTTAAAGCATACTCTATTGCTGAAGTTGTCGCCAAGTAATCTTCTCCAACGCGATAAGGTGGAACTATATTTGCAATATTTCGTATTACAAAAAGCTCACCTGGACCCGTATTAGTGATCAAATTTGGAATTACTCTAGAATCAGAACAACCTATAAAAAGAGTATGGGGATTTTGCTTATTTTTTAGACTTTCAAAAAGTTCTTCATGCTCCTTAAAGTCTTCTTGCATAAACTTAATCGCACCGCTAATAAGATTTTCCATAAAACCAACCTAAAACTAAAATCTTGAAATTATAACAAAATTTCAGCAAAGATTTCATTTAAGCATTAAGATATTATATAAATTAACTTTTTATTTAGTCTAATATGTTAGATTTCGCTCAAGATTTTAAAAAATCTAACAATTTTGCAAGGAGAATTTTATGAGTCTTTATGATAGAGACTACTCAAGATCAAAAGAACTTGAAAATACACGGTCAAGCGAATTAAGTATTTTTATTAAACAAACTTATCAACTTTTTGCTGCTTCATTATTAGCTGCAACAGTAGGTGCATATGTAGGAATTTTTGCTTTAGCATCATTTTTTATACAATCACAAGTAACTTTTTGGATCCTTTTTGCTGTTGAAATCGGACTTTTATTTGCTTTGCAATGGAAAAAAAGAGAGGCTCCATTAAATCTTGTTTTACTTTTTGGTTTTACTTTCTGCTCAGGTTTAACGCTTACACCTTTACTTATTTCAGTTTTAGCTCTACCAGCTGGAGGAATTATCATCGCTCAAGCTTTTGCTTTAACAACGGTTGCTTTTGCAGGACTTAGTGTATTTGCTATGAATACAAAAAAAGATTTTACTGTTATGGGCAAAGCTTTATTTATAGTATTAATCGTTATTGTAGCAGCATCTTTACTAAACCTTTTCTTCCAAAGCAGTATAGTTAATCTAGCTATTTCAGCAGTAGCTGCAATATTATTTTCATTTTACATTCTTTATGATACGCAAAATATTATCCGCGGAAATTATGAAACTCCAATCGAAGGTGCAGTAGCACTTTATCTTGATTTTGTTAATCTTTTCGTATCTTTACTTAATATCTTAAGAAGCTTCAATAGCAGATAAGTTTTTGTGGGATTTTTCTCACAAAAACTTTTCAAGTTTCAAAACTTTTCAAGTTTTATTTAGCTAAAATAATCATTTAAAAATTAACTTTTAGGAATTTTCAATGATCACTCTTTTAATCATTTTACAATTTATCATCGTTGTAGTTATTTGTATAGCAGTTTTACTTCAAAAAAGTTCAAGTATAGGACTTGGAGCTTATAGTGGAAGCAATGAAAGTTTATTTGGCGCCAAAGGACCGGCTGGATTTTTAGCAAAATTTACCTTTATTATGGGAATTTTACTTATTGCAAATACTATTGGTCTTGGTTATTTATACAATAAAGCTAGCAAGGACTCTCTAGCAGAGAAAATTAAAGTAGAAAACAACACTACTATTCCAAGTGCTCCTATTGCACCTGCTACCCCAAACACAAATTCTATCGCTCCAAGTGCACCACAACTTCCAAGCGATGTTAATTCAAGTAAATAATTAAAGGAAATGATAATGCTAAGTGAAATTTTTAACAAACAAAAAACCCAAAGTGAAAAATCTTTAGAAGCCTTAAAAAAAGACTTCACCACTTTAAGAACTGGAAAAGTTAATACCCATATTTTAGATCATATTACAGTGGATTATTATGGAACTCAAACTCCTTTAAATCAAGTAGCAACTGTTTTAGCAAGCGATGCTTCAACTATTAGCATCACTCCTTGGGAAAAACCTTTACTAAAAACCATAGAAAGCGCTATTGCAGCTGCAAATATCGGTGTCAATCCAAACAATGATGGCGAAAGTGTAAAATTATTTTTCCCTCCGATGACTAGAGAGCAAAGAGAAGAAAATGTAAAACAAGCTAAAGCTATGGGTGAAAAGGCAAAAGTTTCTATAAGAAATATACGCAAAGATGCCAACGATGCAGTTAAAAAACTAGAAAAAGATAAGGCAATAAGCGAAGATGAAGCAAAAAAAGCTTATGATGAAGTGCAAAAACTTACTGACGCCTACACAACAAAAATTGATGAGAGTGTAAAAAGCAAAGAAAGTGAACTTTTAAAGGTTTAACGATGAATTTAGAGCAAATTTATAAAGATTGTGGTGCTTATTTAGAAGGGCATTTTTTACTAAGTTCAGGTAAACATTCACAGTTTTATCTTCAAAGTGCAAAAGTTTTAGAGGATCCAAAATTAGCAGCAAAACTTTGTGATGAACTTGCAAAGATTATTGCAAGCTATAAGATAGAATTTGACAGCATTTGCTCTCCTGCTTTAGGTGGAATTTTAGCAGGTTATGAGCTTGCAAGAGCTTGTAGTAAACGTTTTATCTTCACTGAAAGAGTAAATAAAGAAATGACTCTAAGACGTGGTTTTGAAGTAAAAAAGGGTGAAAAATTTATAATTTGTGAAGATATCATTACTACAGGTGGTAGTGCTTTAGAGAGTGCAAAAATCATTAAAAGTTTAGGTGGCATTGTTGTAGGTTTTGCAGCATTAGCAAATCGTGGTTTTTGTGCGGTAGAAAATCTAAAATCTCCAAGAAAAGATAATGCGAAATTACCTGAAAATTTACCACTCTTTACTCTAGGAAATTTTGAATTTGAAATTTATGATGAAACAAATTGTCCGCTTTGTAAAAAAGGGAGCAAAGCCATAAAACCAGGAAGTCGTGGAAATTAAATGAAAACTAAAGCAAAAATTAGCTCTAGATGGTTAAGATTTAGAGCTTTGCTTATAGATATTTTTCTTATTTATGTTCCTATTTTATATTTATTTTATTTTATATTAGGCTCTAAAGAAGCTTTTTTAAACAACCATTTTATCACAACTTTATGTACTTTTTTATTTGGTTTGATTCAAGCTATTTTTTTAACAAAAAAGGCACAAAGCCCAGGTCTTAAAGCATATGATTTATATCTTATTGATATAAAAACGGGAAAGAAACTAAGTTTTCTTAGAATTTTACTAAGATATGTGATATTTATTATAAGTTTTGGCTTACTCTTTGGTTTATTTGTCAGTTTTGTAAGAAAAGATCGTTTAAATTTACATGATATTTTAACTCAAAGTTGTATAGCCACCAAAGCATAAAGAAAGGTTAAAAAATGCAAAGAAAAAGAATTTACAATCCAAGCTCAAACGAAACCCTAGGAGATCGTAAAGTTTTTGATGGTAACCCACATGGAATTTTAAATTTCACTAAGGCAAAATATACTTGGGCTTTAAAACTTTGGGATTTAATGGAGGCAAATACTTGGTTTCCAAAAGAAGTGGATACAACTAAAGATGCACTTGATTATCGCTGTAATTTAACCACAGGTGAAAAAAGAATGTATGATTTAGTTTGGAGTCAGCTTATTTCTATGGATAGTTTTCAAACCAATAATTTAGCAGATAATATCAACCCTTATATCACAGCTCCTGAAATCAATGCGGTTTTAGCACGCCAAGCTTATGAAGAGGCAAACCATTCAAAATCTTACGCTGTTATGGTAGAAGCGATTTGCGATAATACAGATTTGATTTATGAAATGGAAAAGCATGATGAAACTTTGCGTGAAAAAAATGACTTTATTTCAAGCATTTATGAAGAATTAGCAGGCGATGTAGATGATAATAAACTTCTTTTGGCTATGGTGGCAAATCAAATTTTAGAAGGAGTATATTTTTATAGTGGTTTTACTGCTATTTACGCACTTGCACGTGCAGGAAAAATGCTAGGTTCAGCACAAATGATCCGCTTTATCCAAAGAGATGAAATCACACATCTTTTATTATTTCAAAATATGATCAATTCAGTACGCAAAGAAAGACCTGATTTGTTCCATGATGAAAATATCAATAAAATTTATGATATGTTTAAAAAAGCTGGAGATCTTGAGATCAAATGGGGTAAATACATCACTCAAAATCAAATCATGGGCTTTACTGATGATATCATAGAAGAATATATCCATTATCTTGTAGATCAAAGATTAAGCGCAATCAATTTAGACAAGCTATACAATGCAAAACATCCTATTAAATGGGTAGATGATTTTTCAAAATTTAACGATCAAAAGAGCAATTTCTTTGAAAGTAAAGTAACGAATTATTCTAAGGGTAGTATAAGCTTTGATGACTTCTAAAACTTCTTTAGCCTTACTTTGTGATTTTTATGAATTTACAATGTCTCAAGGCTATTTCAAAAACAATAAAAAAGATCAAATTTGTTATTTTGATATATTTTTTAGAAAAATTCCAGATTCAGGATCTTTTGCTATTTTTGCAGGTCTTGAAGATATTTTAGACTTTGTTGAAAATTTGAGTTTTGATGCAGAAGATATAGAATTTTTAAGAAAACAAGGTATTTTTGATACAGAATTTTTAGATTTTTTAGCTAACTTTAAATTTAAAGGTGAAATTTATGCTATGCGTGAAGGAGAAGTGATTTTTCCAAACGAACCTTTGCTATGTATTAAAGCTACAACCATAGAAGCACAGCTTTTAGAAACTTTTTTACTTTTAAGTTTAAACCACCAAAGCCTTATTGCTACCAAAACCAATCGTATCGTGCGTGCAGCTAAAAACAGTAAAATTTTAGAATTTGGTTCACGTAGAGCACAAGGAAGTGAAGCAGCCTTAAAAGGAGCAAGAGCAGCTTTTATAGGAGGTTGCATAGGAAGTGCTTGTACTTTAGCAGGAAAAATTTATAATATCCCTATCAATGGAACTATGGCACATTCTTGGGTGCAAATGTTTGAAAATGAACTTGAAGCTTTTAAAGCTTATGTGAAAATTTATCCAAAAAATCCTGTTTTTTTGATTGATACTTATGATTGTCTAAATAGCGGACTTAAAAATGCAATTAAAGTTTTTAAAGAATTTGGTATCCAAGAAGGCGGTGTGAGAATAGATTCTGGAAATTTACTTGAGTTGAGTTTGAAAATCAGACAAGAACTTGATCAAGCAGGACTTCAAAAATGTAAAATCATAGTTTCTAACGCCCTTGATGAATGGAGCATTAAAAAACTCAAAGAACAAAACGCACCTATTGATATCTTTGGTGTAGGCGAAAGATTGATCACTGCTTCAAGCGATCCTATTTTTAGTTGCGTTTATAAACTCGCAGCCTTAGAAGATCAAGGCATAAAACCTAAAATCAAAATCAGCGAAAATAACGAAAAATCAACCCTACCTCATTTTAAAAAGCTTTTTAGGGTTTATGATAAAAACACACAAAAAATCCTTTTTGATGAGCTTTATGTTTTTGATGAAAACCCAAATCAAGATGAAAATTTAGAACGCAAAGAACTTTTAGAATTAGTCTACAAAGAAAAAAGACTTCTTAAAAAGTCATCTTTAAATACTATTCAAGATTATACAAAAGAGCAAATCTCAAAACTCGATGAGAGTTTTTTAGATCTTGATCGTTTTGTGAAATTTGAAGTAAAACTCTCGCCTAAACTTCAAAATATCACTGAAGATCTTTTAAAAACTCGTTTTTAAAATCCACATAATTTAAAGCGGATTGTTTTAGAAAGCTTATTTCTTCATCGTTTAATTCACGCACAAATTTTGCAGGATTTCCAAGTATCAAAGAGCGTGGCGGAAATTTTTTACCCTTTGTTACAACGCTTCCAGCACCCACTATGCTATCTTCTTCTATCAAAGCATTATCCATGACAACAGCATTCATTCCGATTAAAACACGATTTTTTATCACACAAGCATGGATAACGCAATTATGTCCTATGGTTACATCATCTCCTATTATTGTAGGAAAACCAGCATCTTTTAACTTTCCTTTTTCATCAAATTCCCTATGCCAAACATGCACCGTACTAAGATCTTGAATATTGGTTCTTTTGCCAATTTTTATAAAATTAACATCGGCTCTTAAAACACAATTAAACCAAATGCTACTTTCATCTCCTATTTCTATTTCTCCTATGATTTTAGCCCCCTCTGCAACAAAAACATTTTGACCTAGTTTGGGACTATGATTTTTAAATTTTATAAGCATTTTTTTCCTTTTTATTTAAGTATAGCTAAGTTTAACTCTATTTCAACTTTTTTAGTTACAATTTTTATTTAAATTTATAGGAGAAGTAATGAACGCATTTGAACAAAAAAGATGTCAAAATATGGCTGAAGAAATTGCACAAAAAGTTTTTATCAATGAAGAGCTTTTTAATGCTTTTTGTCAAATTCCGCGTGAAATTTTTTCTCCTTTAAAAGCCCATGCTTATCGCCTTGATGCTTTGCCTTTGGCAAATTCTCAATGGATTAGTTCACCTTTAACTGTAGCTAAAATGACTATGGCTTTAGATTTTAAAAATGCTGATAGTATTTTAGAGATAGGTTGTGGAAGCGGCTATCAAGCTGCGATTTTAAGCAAAGTCATAAGACGTGTTTTTACCATAGAACGCATAGAAAATTTAGCCAAAAAAGCCGCTCAAACTTTCAGAGAATTAGAACTTTTTAATATCAATGTAAAATTTGATGATGGACAAAATGGCTGGAAAAATTATGCTCCTTATGATAGAATTTTATTTTCTGCTTATGCGACACAAATTCCTGAAATTTTACTCGATCAATTAAGCGATGGCGGGATTTTAGTCGCTCCTATTTTACACAATGGCAAACAATTCATCACACGCCTTAGAAAAAATGGCACAAATTTACAAAAAGAAATTTTAGAAGAATGTTTATTTGTGCCTATAGTAGATGGAAAAGAATAAACTTTTTTACAAAATTTATTAAAAACTCTTTAGAGCCTTTCTTAACTTTTCACTCATTTCATCAATATGTTCTTTTTGCAAAATCAAAGGAGGTAAAAATCTCAAATCATTTTCCCCACAACTTATCAGCAAAAGTGCATTTTCTTGGCATTTTTGAATGATCTTGGACACTTTTATACTTTTATCAAGACTAAACCCTTGCATAAACCCTAAGCCTTTGCGTTTTTTACAAAAATCAAATTCTTTTATCAATTCATCTAAACTTTGCTCTAAATAAGGCGTGAGTTTATTGACATTTTCTAAAATTTTTTCTTCTTTAAAAATTTCAAAAACCGCATTCACTCCTGCACAAACCAAAGGATTTCCCCCGTAAGTGCTACCATGATCGCCTGCTTCTAAAGAATTGCTTGCTACTTTTTGATTTATTACAAAAGCACCCACACTAAGCCCACAACCTAAGGCCTTAGCTGAAGTCATGATATCAGGCAAAATTTGTGCGTGCTCATAGGCAAAAAATTTTCCACTTCTACCCATGCCACATTGAATTTCATCAGCGATTAATAATATATCTTTTTCATCACAAAGCTTTCTTAAGGCTTTGTAAAAATCTTTATTTGCAGGATTTATCCCACCTTCTCCTTGCACGCTTTCTAAGATAATGGCACAAGTTTTTTCATTTACTCGTTTTTCAACGCTTAGAATATCATTATATTTTGCAAATTTAACCCCTGAAATTAAAGGTTTAAAAGGCTTTTGATATTTTTCATTAGCAGTAAGCGATAAAGCCCCTAAAGTACGCCCATGAAAAGAATGCTTAAAAGCGATAAATTGTCCACCCTTAATACCTTTGTTAAAGGCGTATTTTCTAGCTGTTTTCATCGCTCCTTCTATACTTTCTGTGCCAGAATTTGTAAAAAAAACACGCTCTAAAGCACTAGCTTTGGCTAAATTTTTAGCTGCAGCGGCTATGTTTTCATTATAATATAAATTGCTAGTATGTAAAAGCTTATCCACTTGAGCTTTGATTTTAGCATTAAATTTAGCATGATTATATCCTAAAGCACAAACGCCTATACCACTTGAAAAATCAAGATATTTTTTAGCCTTATCATCAAAAAGATAAACCCCCTGCCCTTTTTCTAAAACTATATCAAAACGCTTATAAGTAGGGATAATATGACTTTGTTCTTTATAATCCATTTTCATTCTTTAACCCACCAAAGTGCCTATACCTTCATCAGTAAAAAACTCAAGCAACAAAGAATGCTTCACGCGCCCATCTAAAATATGCACCTTTTTAACTCCATTTTCACAAGCATCAATGCAAGATTTTAATTTTACATGCATACCACCTTCTATTTTAGGAGCTAAAATTTTAGCTTGTTCAAGACTGATTTTAGAAATCAAAGAATTTTTATCATTAAAATCCTCATAAAGCCCTGCAGTATCGGTTAAAAAAGCAAGTTTTTCAGCCCTTAAAGCCTTAGCAATCGCACAAGCTGCGTCATCAGCGTTAATATTATAAGTATTAAAATCCTCATCCATGCCAATAGGAGCAATGATAGGTAAAAAATCTTTTTCTAAAAGCTCTTCTAAAATTTTCGAATTTACCTTTTGTATCGTGCCAACAAAAGCTAAATTTTCATCTTTTTTCACACATTCTAAAAGCGCGCCATCTTTACCACAAAGCCCTATGGCTTTAACTCCTAAATTTTGCAAACTATGGACTAAATTTTTATTGATATGATTTAAAACCATACTGGCTACTTCAGTAGTGGCTTTATCACTAACCCTAAGGCCGTTTTTAAACTCACTCTTTACGCCTAATTTTTCACACATAGCAGAAATATCTTTTCCCCCACCATGTACGATGATAGGCTTTAAACCCACAAGTTTTAAAAGAGCTATATCTTGCATCACACAATGCTTTAGCTCTTCATTTTCCATAGCTGATCCGCCGTATTTTATAAGTATAATCTTGGAATTAAATTTGCGTATATAAGGCAAAGCTTCGATTAAGACATTGGCTTTTTCTAAATATTTTTGCATGATCATTCCTTAAACATTAAAGCTGGTTTGATTATACTCATTTAAAGAAAGATCGTAATAATTCGCATCCTCTCTTAAAGTAAAACCATAATGTTTCCAAAACTTATTGCCTAAATCATTGTTTTTAAAAGCGATTAAGGCGATTTTATTGATCTTTTGAGCTTTTAAGGCCTCGAGACAAAATTTTGTCATCTCGTGTGCTATACCCTTTTTTCTATGATCTTTATGCACACATACATGATAAAATTCCCCTGTGCGTCCATCATGCCCGCAAAGTATACTTCCTACAATTTCTTCATCAATCACTGCTACAACGCTAAGATTTGGGTTTCTATCTAAAAAATTTTCTATATTTTCTTTGCTATCATCAATGCTTCTTATCCCAAAGCCTTTTATCTCGCACCAAAGCTTATAAACGACTTCATAATCACTTTTTTGCATAGCTCGTATTATCATTTTTATCCTTTACAAATTTGCAAAGAATTTAAGTCCTTCATCTTCATCAAAATCAAACATTAAATTCATATTTTGAACAGCTTGTCCTGCTGCGCCTTTAATTAAATTATCAATAGCACCAAGCACAATAACACGCCTTGTGCGTTGATCTATACTAAAATTTATATCCGCAAAATTGCTTGATTTAACCCACCGAGTCTGCGGAAACGACTGCGGCGGTAAAAGCCTTATGAATTTATTGTTTTGATAGTATTTTGTATAAATATCGCGTATGTCTTGCTCTTGCAAATTCTCTTTTAAATTTGCATAAGCACTGATTAAAATTCCTCTTTGCATAGGCACAAGATGAGGGGTAAATTGTAGAGTGATTTTCTCTTTGGCCGCATAGCTTAAATGCTCTTCAATTTCGGGAGTATGGCGGTGCGAAGCCAAACCATAAGCTTTGATATTTTCATTAACTTCGCAAAAAAGATTTTCCATCTTTGCACTTCTTCCTGCTCCGCTTACTCCACTTTTTGCATCAATGATAACTGAGTTAAAATCGATGATTTTTTCTTTAAAAAGCGGATAAAGACTTAAGATAGAACAAGTGGTATAGCAACCTGGATTTGCCACCAAACTTGCTTTTTTTATCTCTTCTTTATAAAGCTCGCAAAGTCCATAAACTGCATTTTGCAAAAGCTCTTGATTAGGATGAGTGAATTTATACCAAAGCTCATAATCTTTAGGATTTTTAAGACGAAAATCTGCACTTAAATCAATGATTTTCATCTTTTTTAACAAATTCTCATTTAAAAGCTTAGCGCTAAATTCATGAGGAGTAGCCAAAAACAAAAGATCAAGTTCAAGTTCATCTAAATTTTTATTTTCAAAACATAAATTTAAAGGGGTATTAGGATAAAGATCTTGATAATTTTGTCCCACGCTAGAACTCGAACCTAAATAAGAAATTTCAACTTTGGGATGATTAAGCAAAATGCGTACAAGCTCATTACCTGCATAACCACTCGCTCCTAAAATCCCAACTTTTATTTTCATCTTTATCCTTTAAATGTAAAAGCAAATATTATAAACAAAAAAAGTTAAAAATTTTAACTATTATTCTCTTTAACCTTATCTTTATTGCTCGAAAATCAAAACATCTGAAAAAATAAAATTAATTTAATCATGCAAAATAAAAAATAATTTTAGCAACAAGAATTTAATTTTTAACTAAAATATAAAGTTGTTCATGAAGATGAATATTACGATTTTTAAGATTGCGAGAAGCTCTAAAAGTATTATATTTTTGTTCTAAAATACGACATTTTCCAAGAGTACTTAAACGCTTTAAAAAAATTTCTTTTTTTATAAAACCTTCGCAATTATAAGAAAGTAAAATCACTCTTGCTTTTAAATCATTAATAAGTTCAAATAAAGCGTCTTGGGCAAATTTTGACTTATTAAAAGTACTACGATTCCAATCTTTTGGAATGCCACTGATTTTGGAAATTTCTTCAGGTTTTTTATAATTTGCGATTAAATTTAACATAAAGTAATTAGAGCTATAAGGATGTTGATTGTAAGGAGGATCAAGATAAACCACATCAAAAAAATCAAGTTCTTTTGCAAGCATGCTTGCATCCTTTTGCATCACTTCAAATTCGCAAGAAAAATTTGAAAAAATAGGCATTTTAAGCTCTATTTCTCCTTTAATGCGTTTAAGTGCATTTTGTCCTTCGCCACCAAATTTTCCGATACCATTCTTACCCTTATAAAAACCTTTAAAAACTCCACTAGTATTTGAATGCACACTAGCTTCATAAATTAAAGGGGCTATAAAAAAATGCTTTAATTCTTTTGGAATTTCATTTTCAATTCTTTGTCTCATAGTATCAAGATATAAAGCATTTTTAAAAGTATAAAAAACCCTTTCATTTTTTTTAATATCATCATCATCTTTTGGAGCATAAAGCTCACTGATAAAACCTTTTTGAAAATCTAAATTTTGGGTTAAATTTTTATAACACTTTTTTAGATTTTGGAGTAAATCTTTGTCTTTATTAGCAAGATAACACTTATTGATAAGTTTTGAATAATCTTCTAAATCATTAGCTAAAATATAACTCGAGTATGCCTTTGCAAAGCGACTTACAATACCTGAGCCACTAAACATATCACAAAAACTAAATTTATCTTTACCAAGTTCTTTTTTAGCTACCTTAAAGCCCTTATTTAAAAAACTTAAAAGTGCTCTTTTATTTCCAAGATAAGTTATAATTTGCTCTTTTAAAAAAGAAGGATTTTCTTTCAAAATTTAAAACCTTTAAAAGCCTTATCCACAAAAGTGGATTAAGCTTTTTTTGGAGTTACAAGCATATTTACATAACGACCTTCAAAATTTGGCTCTTTGTCACGATTAGCTTCATTTTCTATCATAGTCCAAATTTTTTCAAGCAAAGCTACACCTGCTTCAGGAGTTGCCATTTCACGTCCTTTTAAGAACACACGAAATCTCACATGCTTACCTTGTTCTAAAAATTCTAAAGCATGTTTTACCTTGTAATTAATATCATTTTGAGCAATTTTTACAGAAAGTTTGATTTCTTTTATATCAATCACTTTTTGTTTTTTCTTTGCTTCTTTTTGTTTTTTCTCTTGTTGATAACGGAATTTACCATAGTCCATGATCTTGCAAACAGGTGGCTTAGCATCTGCAGCTATCATTACAAGATCAAGTCCTAAACGATTTGCAATTTCTAAAGCTTCATCACTACTGATAATACCATAAACTTTGCCATCATCGCCAACACATCTGATTTCATCCGCTCTTATTTCTTCATTGAGCAATACTTCTTTTTCTTTACTCAAAAGTGTACCTCACTCATTTTCTCCTTAACTAATTTAATAAATTCGTCCAAGCTAAGATTTTTTTGTTCTTTAGCTCTTCTATCTCTTAAAGCAACGCTACGCTTTGCCACCTCATCATCGCCTAAAACTAAAATCATAGGTAATTTTTGCTTTTCAGCGATACGAATTTTTTTACTTAAGCTCTCATTTTTTTCATACACCTCGCTATCGATATTAAGCTCTAATAATTCTTTTTGAATTTCTTTTGCGTAAGCAATATGTGCTTCGCCTATTGGCACTATACCCACTGCGGTTGGTGCGATAAAAAATGGAAACTCACCCGCACAATGCTCGGTTAAAATTCCTATAAATCTTTCAAAAGAACCTAAAATCGCACGATGCAACATTACAGGTTGTTTTTTTTCATTATCACTATCAGTATATTCGAGTTTAAAACGACTTGGCAGGTTAAAATCTACTTGTATGGTTCCACATTGCCACTTTCTTTTTAAAGCATCGGTGATTTTAATATCAATCTTTGGCCCATAAAAAGCCCCTCCACCTTCATCAATGCCATATTTTAGACCTTGTTCATCTAAAGCTTCCTTTAAAGCCTTAGTTGCCACTTCCCAAATTTCATCATCACCTATGGCTTTTTCAGGTTTAGTTGAAATTTCCATTTCATAGCTAAAATCAAATAATTTCATCAAATTATCCACAAAAGCTAAAATTTCTAAAACCTGCTCTTTAATCTGACTTGGCATACAAAAAATATGTGCATCATCTTGAGTGAATTCTCTCACCCTAAAAAGTCCATGCAAAACCCCACTTTTTTCATGACGATGCACTACGCCATATTCAAAAAATTTCAAAGGCAAATCACGATAACTTCTTACATCACTTTGATAAATTTTAATATGTCCCACACAGTTCATAGGCTTAATGCCATATTCTTGTTCATCAATTTGTGTAAAATACATATTTTCTTTATAGTTTGCATAATGCCCGCTGATTTTCCATGCATCTGCTTTTAAAAGTTCAGGCCCGCGCACAGGTTCATAACCACGTAAACGATGAATTTTATAAAGCATATGTTCAAGTTTAGATCTAAGTCTTGCACCATTACTTAACCAGATAGGAAGACCTCCTCCGATCTCATCATCAAAAGTAAAAAGCTTAAGCTCTGTTCCAAGCTTTCTATGATCGCGTTTTTTAGCTTCTTCAATAATGGTTAAATACTCTTTTAAACTTTCCTTATCTGCAAAAGCGGTACCATAAATTCGAGTAAGCATTTCTCTTTTTTCATCGCCACCCAAATACGCTCCTGCAACACGAGTGAGTTTAAAAAAGCGTAAAAATTTCGTATTTGGCACATGAGGACCACGACACAAATCTTCAAATTCACCTTGTTTATAAATACTTACAGCTCCATCAGGAATACGCAATAAAACTTCTTGTTTTAAATCATCATTTTGAAATTTAGCCAAAGCTTCGTTTTTTGTGATTTCATATTTTAAAATTTCAATCTTTGCTTCAGCAAGTTCTTTCATCTTTTTTTCAATTTTTACTAAATCTTCTTCGCCAATCTTACTTTCCACACGAAAATCATAATAAAATCCATCTTCTATAACAGGACCAACGAAAAATTTAGCTTCAGGATACAAACTCTTAATCGCCTGTGCCATTAAATGCGCACAAGAATGACGGATTACCTCTAAACTTTCTTTAGAATTATCAAAATAAATTTCTTTTAAATTTGTATTTTTCACACTTTGAGAGTCAATTATTGTCTCATTGTCCAAATACGCAATAACTTCTTTTTCCATATTTTTAACCCTTTGTCGCTCACTTACCCTGTGAGTGTTTATAAAGTTCTAATTTTAACTTTCTAAGACTTAATTATTTTTGAAATTCAGCTTATTTTTAAAAAAATCTTAGAATAAATTTAATATTTATTTATAGCTTAAATTCACTTCCAGTATTTAAAATCCCACTATAATACAAATAAAAGAAAATAAATCCTAAAATAATGCGATAAATTCCAAAAGGGATAAAGTCAAATTTAGAAATAAATTTTAAGAAAAATTTTATAACTAAAACCGCAACAACAAAAGCAGTGATAAAACCTATGCCTAAAGGAATTAAAGAATTTGCATTACTCAGTAATTCAGGCTCTTTATAAATACTATAAGCTGTAGCAATAATCATCGTTGGAATAGCAAGCAAAAAACTAAACTCAGCAGCCACTTTTCTATTAAATCCTAACAAAAGCCCACCAATAATACTTGCTCCACTTCTTGAAGTGCCAGGAATCATGGCTAAAGATTGAAAAATACCTATACAAAAAGCTTGTTTAAAACTTATTTCTTCTAAAGAATTGATACGATATTGTTTATTTTTGTGCGCAAGTTCTATAAGAATAAGCACAACACCACCAAAAATGAGCATTCCAACCACAACCCAACCATTAAATAAAGCATTTAAGTATTTTGCCACAAAAAGCCCTATAACTCCAGTAGGAAAAAATCCAACTGCAAGTTTTAACCAAATATCAAGCCCTTGAAACAATTTACGCCAAAATACAAAAATGACCGCCAAAATAGAACCAAGCTGGATGATAATCAAAAAGCTTTTCCAAAACTCATCTATATCAATACCTAAAATAGTCGCACCTAAAATCATATGTCCTGTTGAAGAAACAGGTAAAAACTCAGTCAGACCTTCTATAATTCCAAGTATTAAAGCATATAAATTTTCCATTTTAATCCTTGAATGATAATTGCAAAAGAAAAATTATATCAGAATGGATTAAATGGGGTTTTAACCCCAAAAATTAAGCATCTTTTTTAACAATACGCTTAATGAAATATAATACAACTCCCACAAAAAAGATAAGTGCTAAAAGCTCGCTATCATGAAAATTTGTTAAATTTAAAGCTAAAGGATTTTCGCTACCACCCATACTTACTGAAAATACAGTAATTCCTGCGATAATTACCCCAAAAATACTTTCACCCACTATAAGCCCTGAAGCAAAAAGCGTGCCTCTTTGCTCACAACTCGCAAGTTTTTCTTCTTTATGAGAATTTTTTGCATATTTTTTAGTCAAGTATTGCATTACAATATATTTTAAAATTCCGCCTATAACTAAAGGTATATTTACAGCAGGCGGAAGGTAAATACCTATTCCAACGGCTAAAGGCGGCAAAGACATTTTCTGTGTTCTTCTTAAAATTTTATCTATAATAATCATTAAAATTCCTACAAATACACCAAAAGCCATATAACCCCACTCTATATTGTGATGAAAAATTCCTTGAGCGATAGTACTCATTAAATTCGCTTGCGGTGCTGCTAAAGCCGATGAAGCATCCATACCTTCTCTTGGCATTGCCCCAACAAAACCATAGGCTTGATAAAGCAAATTTAAAACAGGAACTATAGCCAAAGCACCAAAAACACAGCCTACAAGTAAAGCAACTTGTTGCTTCCAAGGAGTAGCTCCGACTAAATGCCCTGTCTTTAAATCTTGTAAATTATCATTCGAAATAGCAGCTGTAGCCAAAATAACACTAGTAGTAAAAATAGCTAACGCTACTGCAAATTTAGAAAGCATAGGATCTTGAAAAAGTTCCACACCTAAAACCAAAAAAACAATAGAAGAAATAATAACACCAATAAGTCCGATTCCAGAAATAGGACTAGAAGAAGATCCTACAAGTCCTGCCATATATCCGCAAGCTGCTGCAACAAAAAAACCTATTAAAACAGAAACTAAAGTTCCAACAAATGAAAATAGCATTTGATAATAAATGCTTAAGTTAGCATCTTCAACAAAACTATAAAAAGTAATAAATAAACCCACAACCATTAAAACAAAAAGTATAAAAATACTTTTTAAAGAAAGATCTATATTTGTTCTTTCATTTTTTTCTTGATTAGTAATTTTAACATTTTTAACAATTTCTTTAATACCTTCAATAACGGGTTTTAAAAGTTCTATTAAAGTCCAAAGCGCTGCTATAGCAATAGCTCCTGTTCCTATAAGCCTTACTTTAGAACTCCATACACTAGAAGCTAAATCTACGGCATTTTTTGCACTATCGAATTCAAAATTTGAAAGATAAGGAGTAAAAATACCCCAAGCTAAAAACATACCTACAAAAAGAGCTATAGCACCTGCTAAACCGACTAAATAACCTGCTCCTAAAAGTGCCAAAGAATATCCCATAGAAAAACCAAAAGCCATTTTATTCCAAATAAAAGCAAAACTACTCTCACTTGCAGTGAGTTTAAAACCATTGCTTAATAAACTAAAAATAGCAGCTATAAAAGAGCCTAATGCTATTTCTTTAATACCTTGTTTTCCTTTTTTATTACTCTGATCTTTATTGGCTACTTTTAAAATTTCAGCTGCGGCCCTACCTTCAGGATAAGCAAGTTTGCTTTCAACTACCATAGCCCTTCTTAATGGTATAGTAAAAAGCACTCCAAGTCCACCACCACAAAGACATATCATAAAAGTTTGCCAAAGTGGAAATTCACTCCAATACCCACACATAAAAAGTCCTGGGATAACAAAAATAACTGATGATAAAGTTCCTGCTGCTGAAGCTTGAGTTTGAACCATATTATTTTCTAAAATATTTGAAGTCTTAAAAAGACTCAAAACCGCCATGGAGATGACCACAGCTGGAATTGATGATGAAAAAGTAAGTCCCACTTTTAACCCCAAATATACATTTGAAGCTGTAAAAATAATAGTTAAAATACTTCCCAAAATCAAACCCCTTAAGGTAAGTTCTGGTAAATTTTGTTTTTTGTACATCATTTCTCCGTTTTAAAATTTACTTTCAACGTTAAAAAATATTCTTATAAGTTTAAATTTATAATTTTTCTCTAAAGCAAAATAAAATAATACAAAAAAACGCTTATATTTTTATAAATTTTTGACTCAAAAATATCATAAAACAATGAACCAATCATTGAAAAATCAAAAGTTTTTTTATTTTAATTATATTATCCCAGCTACCTCAGCAAAAATCAAACAAATAATACTTATACCCCATATATAAAAAAAGCTTCTTTTGATATGATCTTTAATATTAACCTCTGCTAAACCGCAACCCAGCAAAGTTGCAGGCACAACAGGAGAAATAAATGTCGCACAATTTCTTGCTATCACCATGATAATAGCTATAGTCAAAGGTTCAGCGCCAAAAGCCTTAGTTACACTCAAAACTATAGGCATCACTCCATAAAAATAAGAATCTGTACAAAAAATAATTGCCATTGGAACAGCTAATATCCCTACCATCAAAGGAATATAAGCGCCTAAATAATCTGGAACAAAATTTAAAATCAAAACACCCATTTTCTCCATAATACCACTTTTATCAAATACGCCTATTAATATCCCAGCACCAATTAAAGTAATATACATAAGCATTGCACCAGCACTTGCACGATCTAAAACTTTTTTAGCTATTTTTAAATTAGGATAATTAAGCGGTAAAATTATTGCAAGTCCTATCATAAAGCAAATATAACTAGGAAAAATACCACTAATTAAAAGCCCAATAACCCCAATAGCTACAAGTAAATTTAACCAAAACCATTTTTCATTATGGTGTTCGCTTTTTTCTATATTTAAATTTATTCCCGACAAGTTACCTGCGCCTGCACCTCTTTTTATTTCTATCTTAGCAATCCAAATTGCCAAAAGAAGGGATAATACCAAACCTACAATCTGAATAGGTATAATATGGTGCCAAAGCAAATTTGCATCCATTCCTATATTAGTAGCCGCTCTTAAAGTAGGACCACCCCAAGGAATAACATTCATAACCCCCATAGCCGAAGTAATAATCAATAACATTGAAGTCTTTCTTATACCTAGACGCTCATAAATAGGTAATAATGCAGGTATTACAATAAGAAAAGTAGAAGCACCTGAACCATCTAAATGCACAGCAGCAGTAATAAAAACAGTAAGAATGCAAACTTGATATACATTAGCTTTCATTTTTGATAAAAACGCATTTAAAATTTTAGTAAAAAAACCACTTGCATTTAAAACACTAAAAAAGAGTATAGAAAAAACAAACAAAGCTGCCGTATCCGTTACGCTTTTGACTCCATCTTTAATAAAAGCAACCAATGTTTTAATATCAAAAACACCTCCTTCTTTAACCCCTAAAGCTGCACCCACGCCAAAACCAAGCTGTTCAAGAATAAGTAAAATACAAGCTACACTAATACTTACACTTATAAAAGCTAATGCTGGAGTAGTATAATCTTTTAGCAAAAGCCAAACTATCAATCCTAATGAGAAAAAACCCAATAAAGCTAAAAAAATTTCCATATCCTATCCTTTTGTATCATTTTTATTCAATAATAAAATGGATATTTTAAGTCCAACTTATATGTGTTTAAATTTATAGCTTTTTGGAAAAAATATATTTTTTAATGTAACTATTTTAAACAAGAATAAAAAATAATTTTTAATTATTTTTGATAAAGTATTCACTCTTTTAAATTTACAACTAGAAGTAACGATAGTCAAAATATAATAAGTTGCATAATATTATCAAAACTAAAAAGTAAAAATTTTAACTTCACATTCACTTCACTTAAAAAGTTTATAATGTTATCACTTTACATTGAAGGAGAAATAATTATGAAAAAAAGTATTTTATTTGCATCAGCACTTTTAGCTAGCTCAATGCTTTTTGCAGATAGTCTAAAACTTGAAGGTACTATTGCACAAATTTATGATAACAATAAAACCTTGCTTATTGACTCGATTTATGGCGGACAAATGGCTATAAAAGTTCTACCAAATACCGAAATAGAAATGGATGATTGTGGTATTTTTGGAACAGATAAAGATGGAACTTTTAAAGATTTACAGGTTGGAAATTTTTTAGAAAGTAAAATTTCTTATGGAACACCTGCTACGCCAAATACTCAGGCTATTCCAGTAGCTAGAAAAATTGAAATTCAATGTTATAAAAAAGCTTATTAATATAAATCCCTTAACAAGGGATTTATAAAAATCATTCTTTACTAAACTACTTCATCACCCTTAAATAAAAATTTAAACTCTTTTTTAACAAGCAATTTATAAAATAACACTTATATTTTCATCTAAGGCAAATAATGAAAAAATGGATTTTTATTGTTTTTTGTTTTATATTAGGTTTTATTATTCATATATTTTATATAGGATACACTAACGAACTTTTATTTAATAAATTTATTAAAAACAGCAATCCTGATTATACAATTACAGATATTTACTTCAAAAAAGGTTTTTTAACCTCTAAAGGAAGCTTTACTTTAAATCACTCTCATACACAGCTTTCAACCAAAATCAACCTTAAATTTAATAATTATTTTTTCTTAGATAAAATTATAAAAGGAAATTTTACAAATCCTTTTGATTTTTTAGATGAAGTGTTAAAAAACAATCAATTAGGAACTTTTACTCTCAAATTACACGATAACAACTCTAAAATATTTCTAAATATTAAAGATATAAATTTAAGCAATGAAGGCGGAGATACCATAATAAACGGCGGATATATTGAAGCTTTAATGAATAAAAATTTAGAAATTAAAAACATTAAAATACATTTTGATATGATTGATTTTTCTCAATTTTATACTAAATTTATATTGCAAAATTTAAATTACGAACAATTTTTTAACAATCCTGTACAATTTTATGAGTTAAATTTATTTAGCGATAGCCAACAAGAGATCAACTTTGATTATCTTGTGCTAGACAACAATAAAATCAATTCTTTTTATAGTAAAAACCAAGTAAATTTTAATGAAGAAAATTCAGCAATAAACTTAAACATACAAGGAAAATCCAATGAAATTGATATTGATCTTAAATCTTTATTGGGTCAGAATTTGAATTTTGACAAAACAAAATTTAATATAACCATAAATAAATTTCTTAACTCAAATTTCAATATCTCTCATTTTATTCAAAAAAATCTTGATCTAGAAATACAAAATTTAATTCTTGAAAAAAATAAACAAAATATCAGTCTACAAGGTAATTTAAATATTAACAACTCTTATCAAGCAAAATTACAAGTTATCAGTTCAGATGAGCCTGATGAAATTTTTCCTTGGACAAAGGATTATGGAGGTTTAAATCAATATTTTTTAAAAGAAAATAATAACTTTTTTCTAAATTTATCTTATGATAGCTTAGCCAATCCTCAGCTAAAAATTAATGGTAGTGAATTTTCAAATATGGATTTAAATTAATGAGCCTAGCTTTGACCTTTCGCCCTGAAAATTTTGATGATATTTTAGGACAATATGAGCTTATAGAAATTTTCAAAAAATTTACTGCTTTACAAAAACTTCCTCATAGTATTTTTTTTGGAACGGCAGGTTCTGGAAAAACAACTTTTGCTAGAGTTGTAGCCAAAGAATTTGGCTTAGATTTTTATGAATTTGATGGAGGAAATTTTAAACTCGAAGAACTAAGAAAAATTTTAGATAATTATAAAAATAGTCTTTATAAGCCTTTAATTTTTATTGATGAAATTCACCGCCTTAGCAAAACCCAACAAGAAATGCTTTTAATTCCTATGGAAAATTACCGTTTAATTTTAATCGGCGCAAGCACTGAAAATCCCTATTTTGTTTTAAGTTCTGGTATAAGAAGTCGTTCCATGCTTTTCGAATTTAAATCTTTAGGGGTAAAGGAACTTGAAACTTTACTCTTGCGTGTACAAGAAAAAATGAAATTTAATATTGATAAAGAAGCTAAAGATTTTCTACTTAAAAGTGCTGATGCAAGAGCTATGCTAAATTTGCTTGAATTTGTCTTGGTTTTAGATGAAAAACATATCAGTCTTGAAAATCTTAAAAAACTTCGCAACACCATAAATAGTGAGGGTGTTAGCTCAAAAGATACACATTATATCTTAGCAAGTGCAATGATAAAAAGTTTACGTGGAAGTGACGTTGATGCAGCTATTTATTATCTTGCAAGACTTATTGATGCAGGAGAAAGTGCGGATTTTATCGCTAGGCGTTTGGTGATTTTTTCAAGTGAAGATGTCGGAAATGCCGATCCAAATGCTTTAAATTTAGCAGTTTCGACTCTAGAAGCCGTTAAAAATATAGGTTATCCTGAAGCAAGAATTATCCTAGCCCAATGCGTAGTTTATTTAGCAAGCACAATCAAATCCAATGCAAGCTACAAAGCTATCAATGAAGCTTTAAACTATGTAAAAAATAATGAAGCTTTAGAAATACCTAATTATCTTAACAACAATCATCAAGAAAAACAAGACTATCTTTATCCACATGATTTTGGTGGCTGGGTAGAGCAAAAATATCTTAGTAAAAATTTAAAATTTTATCATAGCAAGGGCTTAGGAGAAGAAGCAAAATTGTTAGATAATTTATATAAATTAAAAAATTATAAAGCTTAATTTTATTATTTAAAATTTACAAAATAAATGCTAAAATCAATATTTTATTTTCAAGGAAAAAGATGATTAAAATAGGAATTTATGGCGCTAAAGGACGCATGGGAAAACAGATTGAAGAATGTTTAAAAAGCGAAACGCAAGCACAAATTTCGATACTTTATGATAAGGGTGGAAATTTAGAAGAGCTTTTTGAAAAAAGCGATGTGATTATTGATTTTTCTTCCCCAAGTGGAACTCATGAGCTTTTAAATTATGCAAGAACTATGCCTAAACCTTTGGTAATAGGTACAACAGGACTTGATGAGAAAATTTTACATTTGATGCAAAGTGCTAGTGAAGTGATGCCGATTTTTTATGCGACCAATATGTCTTTAGGTGTTGCAGTTTTAAACTATCTTGCTAGTAAAGCGAGTCAAATGCTAAGAAATTTTGATATAGAAATTTTAGAAATGCATCATCGCCATAAAAAAGATGCCCCAAGTGGTACAGCTATGACTTTAGCCCAAAGTGTAGCAAAAGCTAGAAATTTAGAACTTGAAAAAGTAAGAGTAAGTGGAAGAGATGGCATTATAGGTGAAAGAAGCAAAGATGAGATTGCCGTGATGAGTTTAAGGGGTGGCGATATAGTAGGACGCCATACAGTAGGTTTTTATGAAGATGGAGAATTTTTAGAACTTAATCATACCGCTACTTCAAGGGCGACTTTTGCTAAAGGTGCGATTAAAATCGCTATTTGGCTTAGTAAGCAAGAAGCAAAAATGTATTCAATCAATGATTTTTTAGGAATTTAAATGTGTGCAGTTGTAGGAGTTATCAATTCAAAAAATGCTAGCACTTATGCGTATTATGCGCTTTTTGCTATGCAACACCGTGGGCAAGAGGCAAGTGGTATTAGTGTGAGTAATGGTAAAAATATTAAGACTATTAAAGCTAAAGGTGAAGTGAGTCAAATTTTTAATCCTGATAATCTAAAAACTTTAGAAGGTGAAATCGCTATAGGGCATAATCGCTATTCTACAGCAGGAAATTCAAGTTTAAATGACGCTCAGCCCATAGCAGCTACTTCGGTTTTAGGTGATATTGCTTTAGCGCATAATGGAAATTTAGTTAATAAAGAAGAAGTAAGATCAAGACTTATTCAAGATGGGGCTATTTTTCAAACCAATATGGATACAGAAAATGTTGTCCATCTTATCGCAAGAAGTAAGCAAGAAAGTCTAAAAGATAGATTTATTGAGAGTTTAAAAGAATGTATAGGAGCTTATTGTTTTGTTTTAGCAAGCAAAGATAAACTTTATGTTGTAAGAGATCCTCATGGGGTGCGTCCTTTGTCTTTAGGGCGTTTAAAAGATGGAGGCTATATAGTTGCTAGTGAAACTTGTGCTTTTGATCTTATAGAGGCTGAATTTATTCGTGATGTTAAACCAGGGGAAATGCTTATTTTTACTCAAGGAAATGATAAATTTGAAAGCATAGAACTTTTTTCTCAAACTCCTAGAATTTGTGCTTTTGAATACATTTATTTTGCTAGACCTGATAGCATAGTAGAAGGCAAAAGCGTGTATGAAGTGCGTAAAAAAATGGGCGAAGCTTTAGCTAAAAAATTTGCTTATAAAGCAGACTTTGTCGTGCCTGTGCCAGATAGTGGAGTAAGTGCAGCTATAGGTTTTGCTCAATATTTACAAATCCCTCTTGAAATGGCAATAGTAAGAAATCATTATGTAGGAAGAACTTTTATAGAGCCAACTCAAGAGCTTAGAAATTTAAAAGTAAAATTAAAGCTTAATCCTATGCGTAAAGTTTTAGAAGGCAAAGAAATAGTAGTCATTGATGATAGCTTGGTGCGTGGCACTACTTCTAAAAAAATAATTTCTTTACTTCGTGCTGCAGGAGCGAGCAAAATCCATCTTGCCATAGCTTGTCCTGAAATCAAGTTTCCTGATACTTATGGCATAGATACTCCAACTTTTGAAGAACTTATCAGTGCAAATAAAAATGCTGAAGAAGTGCGTGAATATGTAGAAGCTGATACGCTAAGTTTTTTAAGCATAGAAGAATTAACCCAAAGCATAGGCAATGAAAGGAAATATTCTTTAATCAGTTTTGATGGAGATTATTTTATTAAATAATTTTATTTTAAATTAGGATTAGGCAAAGTTGCACTTGCACTTCCTACATTTATATTTTGAGTTGGTGGCAAAGGAGTATTTGGTGTATCAATTTGACTTAAAAGCTCTAAAGTTTGATTAAATTCGAAGCTTTCTTCAGGATTTTGTCCTAAGAATTTTTGCATAAATTCTTTTTTAGAAATAGCTTCATCAAGTTCTTTATCACTTCCTTTCTGATAAGCACCGATGCGAAGCAATACTTCATTTTCTTTTAAAAGCGAGTTTAAACGCTTAAATTTTCTTGCCCAAAGTTTATGTTCAGGACTTATAATATCACTCATCACCCTTGAAGCAGAGTTTTGTATATTAATAGGAGGATAAATTCCAAAGTCTGTTAATTCACGACTTAAAACAATGTGTCCATCTAAGATAGAACGACTTTGATCGGCGATTGGATCGCTCATATCATCTCCATCTACCAAAACGGTAAAAAAGGCTGTTATAGTGCCTTTACCTTCTTCTTTACCCGTTCTTTCCATGAGTTGAGGTAAAAGACTTAAAACACTTGGCGGATAACCTTTGGTTGTAGGAGGCTCTCCAAGAGCTAGTCCAATTTCTCTTTGTGCCATAGCAAAACGCGTTACACTATCCATGATAAAAAGTACATCTTTGCCCTGTTCTTTAAAGTATTCTGCCACACTCATTGCGCAAAAAGCACCGTATTTACGCATCAAAGCACTATCATCACTTGTAGCAACAATAATCACTGTATCATCGAGCTTTCCGCCTAAATTTTTTTGTATAAATTCAGGAATTTCACGCCCCCTTTCTCCTATGAGCGCCACTACCTTTATAGGAGCTTTGGAATTTTTAACTATCATTCCCATAAGAGTGGATTTTCCTACCCCGCTTCCTGCAAAAATACCAAGTTTTTGCCCTACACCACAAGTTAAAAGCGCGTCTATGGTTTTAACACCCACGGGAAAAACTTCTTCTATAAGCCCTCTTTTCATCGCATCAATAGGTGCACGCATTATAGGCATATATTTACTTACTTCTATAGCTCCTTTACCATCTTTTGGACGCATAAAAGGATCTACTACTCTGCCTAAAAGTTCATCGCTAACGCCTATTTGCATACCTGCATCACTTATGAAAGCACGATCGCCTATTTTAAAACCTTCTATAAAAGAAAAAGGGCTTAAATAGCTAAATTGTTCTTTGATTTCTACGACCATAGCTAGAGTGTTTAAATTTTCATTTTCATTAGAAACTAGCTTTACTATATCTCCAACCCCTGTTTTAAGCCCACGAATTTCTATACTCGTAGCAGAAATTTTTGTAATCTCTCCAAAGATAGCACTTAAATTTTCTTTACCAAGTTTGGAGCGTAGTTTTTCAAGATTCATTAAAATCTTACCTGTTTAGCAGAGTTTATGAGAGAAAAAAATTCCTCTCTGGTTTTTTCATTTTTCAAGAAAATTCCACGCAAAGCTGAAGTTGTAGTGGTGGAATTAGCTTTTTGCACTCCACGCATTTCAACACACATATGTCTTGCTTCTATGACTACACCCACACCTTTTGCATCGACATTTTCCATTAAAGCTTGTGCGATTTGTTCGGTAAGTTGTTCTTGAATTTGAAGTCTTCTTGCAAACACCTCTACAAGGCGTGGAATTTTGCTTAAACCTACTACTTTTTTATTAGGGATATAGGCTACATGAGCACGCCCAAAAAAAGGTAAAAGATGATGTTCGCAAAGACTATAAAATTCTATATCACGCACTAAAACCATTTCATTATTAGAGCTTTCAAATAAAGCGTCATTTAAAATTTCTTTGACATTTTGCGTATAACCACTAGTAAGAAATTCATAAGCTTTAAAAACACGATTTGGTGTTTTAATCAGTCCTTCACGATTTGGATTTTCTCCTATAATTTCAAGCATAGTTTTAACACAATCTTCAAATTTTTTTTGCAAATTTTTCTCCAAAAATATTTTTATTATTTTAATAATAATGTAATATTGCAATTTTATCATAAATTACTTTAAAATTTTATGCAAGTAATAAGGAAAAATTTGCTATGATTGAAAGCAAATTTTATTTTATAAGGAAAAAACTATGGAAGTAAAGGCAAAGCAACTAGATTCTGTTAATGCGACTGCTAGTGTAAAAATTCCTTCAGGAATGATCAAAAGTGAAGTAGAAAATTTAGCAAAAAAAGCTTCTAAAAGTGTAAAAATGGATGGGTTTAGACCAGGAAAAGTTCCTGTAAGTGCTGTACTTAAAAGATATGAAAGAGAACTCACTCAAGACGCGGAACAAAATCTTTTTAAATCTGCTGTAAATAGTGCTTTACAAGAACTTAAAAAAGAAAGTAAAGAGCTTGTAGGTGAGCCATATTTTGAAAAATTTGATCGTAAAGATGGAGAAATTATTGCTGAGTTAATACTTTCTTTTAAACCTGAAATCAAACTTGAGGGTTATGAAAAACTCATTCCTGAATACCAAACTCCAAAAGTAGGTAAAAAAGAAATTGATGAGAAAAAAGATGAACTTTTAAAGCGTTTTGCTACTCCTGAAGCTATAAAAACAAAAAGAGCTTTAAAAGAAGGTGATTTTGCAAAATTTGATTTTGAAGGTTTTGTAGATGATAAAGCTTTTGAAGGTGGTAAAGCTGAAAATTATGTTTTAGAAATTGGTTCTAAGCAATTTATTCCAGGTTTTGAAGATGGTATGGTAGGAATGAAAATAGGTGAAGAAAAAGATATCAAAGTAACTTTCCCTAAAGAATACGGTGCAGCGCATTTAGCGGGTAAAGATGCCGTATTTAAAGTAAAACTACATGAAATTCAAGAGCTTAAAATTCCAGAACTTGATGAAGAAATGCTTAAAAAACTTTTACCAGGAGAAGAAAAAACTAGTGTTGAAGTTTTAGATGAAAAATTAAAAGAGCAAATCAAAAACGAAAAGCTTTTTAAACTTGTAAATGACGAATTAAAAGGTAAATTTGCAGATGCTTTGATTGAAAAATATAATTTTGATTTACCTAAAGGCATAGTAGAACAAGAAACTGATATGCAAATGCGTGCAGCTTTTAATACTTTTAGCGAAAAAGAAATTGAAGAGCTTAAAGCAAGTAAAGAAAAATATCAAGAAAAACGTGATTCTTTTAAAGAAGAAGCGCAAAAAAGTGTAAAACTTACTTTTATTATTGATGAGCTTGCAAAATTGCGTAAGATTGAAGCAAATGATCAAGAATTGATTCAAGCGATTTATTTTGAAGCATATCGCTATGGTATGAATCCAAAAGAGCATTTAGAAAACTATAAAAAACAAGGAGCTTTACCTGCTGTGAAAATGGCTTTAATTGAAGAAAAACTTTTTAATGATATTTTTATGCCAAAATCGGAAAAATCGGAAAAATCGAGCAAAAAAGAGAAAGAAGATAAATAATGTTTATTCCTTATGTTATTGAAAAATCCAGTCGTGGTGAAAGAAGTTATGACATTTATTCACGCCTTTTAAAAGATAGAATTATTATGCTAAGTGGCGAAATTCATGATGAACTTGCTGCTTCTATCGTAGCACAACTTCTTTTTTTAGAAGCTGAAGATCCTACAAAAGATATTTATCTTTATATCAATTCTCCAGGCGGTGTCATTACAAGTGGTTTTAGTATTTATGATACTATGAACTATATCAAACCTGATGTTTGTACGATTTGCATAGGACAAGCTGCTTCTATGGGAGCATTTTTGCTTAGTTGTGGCGCAGAAGGAAAACGTTTTGCTTTGCCTAATTCACGCATTATGATTCATCAACCTTTAGGTGGAGCTAGAGGTCAAGCCACAGATATTGAAATTCAAGCTAAAGAAATTTTAAGACTTAAAACTATACTTAATGATATTTTGGCAAAAAATACTAAGCAAAAAGTTACAAAAATAGCAAAAGATACAGAAAGAGATTTTTTCATGTCAGCACAAGAAGCTAAAGAATATGGACTGATTGATAAGGTTTTGGAAAAAAGTTTTAAATGATTTCTTTGGAGATCATTTAAAACAAAGGTTTTTTAATGGTTAGAAAAATTATCACTTATCCTAATCCTAGACTTTTTTTAAACTCTGAAATTGTAAATAAATTTGATACAGAACTTCACACCTTGCTTGATGATATGTATGAAACTATGATAGCAAGTAATGGAGTAGGTTTAGCAGCTATTCAAGTGGATATTCCTTTGCGTGCTTTACTTGTGAATATTTTTGATGAAAATGATGAACAAAAAAAAGAAGATTTGCTAGAGATTATTAATCCTGAAATTATTCCTTTAGATGAAGAAATGATCACTTGCACAGAAGGGTGTTTGAGTGTGCCAGATTTTTTCGAAGAAGTAAAACGCTATAATCATATCTTACTTAAATATCAAGATCGCTTTGGAGAATTTAAAGAACTTGAAGCAAAAGGTTTTTTAGCTGTGGCCATTCAACACGAAAATGATCATTTAAATGGACATTTATTTATAGAAAAAATTTCTTTTGCTAAGCGTCAAAAATTCGATAAAGAATTTAAGAAAAAGAAGAAAAATCATAAAAAAGAGAAATGAAAAAACTAAAGTGCATAAGCTTTCATGAAGGCTTAGACATTATAGAGGTAGAATCCACTTTTACAAGAGGTTTGCCAAATTTAAGCATAGTAGGACTTGCAAGTGTAGCGATTAAGGAAAGTATCGAACGCATCAAAGCCACGCTTTTAAGTTGTGATTTTGCTTTTCCTGCTAAAAAAATTACTATCAATCTTAGTCCTTCAGGCATCCCAAAAAAGGGATCTCATTTTGATTTGGCCATTGCTTTATTAATCCTTTTGCAAAATGAAGAATTAGATGACTTTTTTGTAGTAGGAGAATTAGGACTTGATGGAAGTATTAAAAGCACTAACGAGCTTTTTTCTTTGCTTTTGTTTCTCTCTGCTAAAATTAAAAAAGCTAAAATCGTTGTTCCAAAAAGCATAGCTCAAAAAGCTTCCATGATACCAAATTTGGAGGTTTATGGACTTGAAAATTTAAATGAAGCAATAGAGTTTTTTAAAGAAAAAAATTATGAAAATTTTCACTTCTCGCACAATCATCCTTTATTTACAAACCCTTTGCAAATAGAAAATGAAATTTTTTTACAAAATATGGATTTTAAACTTGATTTTAAAGACATCAAAGGGCAGGAAAAAGCTAAAAGAGCTTGTATGATAGCTGCTTTAGGTATGCATAATATCTTATTTGAAGGAAGTCCAGGAAGTGGTAAAAGTATGTGTGCTAAACGTCTTGTTTATATCATGCCTCCTCAAAGTTTAAGTGAAATTTTAATGCAAAATGCTTATATGTCTTTAGATTCAAAAGATTGTGAATTTACTAAAATTCGTGCTTTTCGTCATCCTCATCATACTTCTACAAGAGCAAGTATTTTTGGCGGAGGAACAAAAAATGCTAGAATTGGAGAAGTCGCACTTGCAAATGGTGGAGTATTGTTTTTTGATGAATTTCCACATTTTAACAAGCAAATCATAGAGAGTTTAAGAGAACCTTTAGAGGATTATAAAATTCATATTTCAAGAGTAAATTCTAAAATCACTTATGAAACAAAATTTAGCTTTATAGCCGCTCAAAATCCTTGTCCTTGCGGAAATTTATTTTCTAAAAATCTTTCTTGTGTTTGTAGTGAAAATGAGATTAAAAAATACAAAAATCACATTTCAGCTCCTATTATGGATAGGATTGATCTTTATGTAGCTATGGATGAGATTAGTAAGGATGATAAAACGAGTATAAGTTCTAAAGAAATGAGTGAAAAAATTTTACAAGCTTTTATTTTTGGTAAAAAACGAGGGCAAAAAGAATTTAATGGGAAATTAAAAGATGAAGATTTGAGTCGTTTTTGTGTATTGGAAAAAGATGCCAAAGATACGCTAGATTTAGCAATTTCACGTTATAATCTTTCTTTGCGATCGCTCAATAAAATTTTAAAAGTTTCAAGAAGTATAGCGGATTTAGAACAAAGTCTTAATATTAACAAAACTCATATTTTAGAAGCTTTAAGCTTTAGAGCAAGGAATTAAAATGGAAAATAAAAGTATAGCTATCTTTATAGATGCAGAAAATATCCCTGCAAAATATGCTAAAAGTATTTTTGATATCGCTTCAGATTATGGAGAAGTTATCATTAAACGCATTTATGGGGATTGGACTCAAAAAAATATACAAGGTTGGAGAGAGCAAATTGCTGAATATTCTTTAATCGCTATGCAACAATTTAATTTTGCGGCCAACAAAAACTCAAGTGATATGTATTTAATCACTGAAATCATGTCCATATTTTATGAAAAAAATATAGATATTTTTGTTATTGTTTCAAGCGATAGCGATTATACTTCACTCATTCAAAAATTAAGAGAAAATAAAAAACAGGTTATAGGAATGGGGCTTGAAAAATCTATAAAATCCTATGTAAATGCCTTTAGTGAATTTTTTTATTTAGATAAAGATGAGAGTAAAAAAGAAGATATTTTAAGTAAGGATTATTTAAGAGCTTTAATCAATATCACCGAACAGCTCATCGATGAAAAGGGGCGTGCCGAATACGCACTAATACGCACTAATATGAACCGCAAATACTCGGATTTTCATCCGCAAAATTATGGTTTTAAGAATTTTCGTGCTTTGATCCAGAAATTTTTACCTAAAATGAAAAAATTTGAAGAAGAAAGAGAAAAAAATATATATTTTTTGGTGAAAAAAGATTATGAAAGCTATTATTGATAATATAAACATTTTAGAACAAAATGCTATAAATAAAGGCTTAGATGAGCTTATTTTAATGGAAAATGCGGGATTAAATTTAGCCAAACTAATTAAAAAAGAAGCTAAAAAAATCTGCATTCAACGCAAGATTAAAAAAGTAAAAATACTTTTTTTATTAGGCGGGGGTAACAACGCTTCAGATGGCTTGGTGGCTTTAAGAAATTTAAAACACGCTAAAGCTTATAAAGTAGGCTTTAAAGAAAATACGCTTTTTAAAAAACAAGAGCAAATTTTACAAAATTATGCTTTTAAATTTTGTAAAAAAGAACCTGATTTTAAAAAATTTCATATTATCATTGATTGTATTTTAGGCACAGGCTTAAATCGTTGCTTAGATGAAAAAACAAGTTTAATAATTCAAAAAGTTAATCAAAGCAAGGCTTTAAAAATAGCTTGTGATATGCCTACAAATTTGGGATTTTATCCTTGTTTTAAAGCTAATATTACACTTTGCATGGGAGCCTTAAAGGAAATTTTACTTGAAGATTTTGCTAAGGAATTTGTAGGAAGGATTAAAATAGCCAATTTAGGCATTAGCTCTAAGAAATTTTACCCTAATTCTCAAGCTTTTTTGCTTGAAAAAAAAGATTTAAAAACTATAGATAGAAAAATCAACGCTAATAAAGGAAATTTTGGCCATATTTATATAGTTGCCAATGCAAGCGCTGGAACTTTAGCAGGACTTGGAGCCTTAAATTTTGGAGCAGGTCTTGTTTCTTTAGTAGCACAAAAAAGCTTCTCGCCTCTTTTGATGTTAAAAGAAAAAATTGAAAATAATGCAAGTGCTATTGCTTTAGGTATGGGGCTTGAAAATTTGGATTTTCTAAAAGATGAAATTTTGCAAAACACTCCTTTGATCTTGGATGCAAACTGCTTTTTAAGTGAAGCTTTGCTTTGGTATTTAAACAGAAAAGATGTCGTTATAACCCCTCATCCAAAAGAATTTATAAGACTTTATAAAATATGCTTTGATGAGGATTTAAATATAGAAACATTGCAAAAAAATCGCTTTTTCTACGCTAGAAAATTTTCACAAAATTATGATTGTGTTCTTGTTTTAAAAGGAGCAAATCCTATTATTGCACAAAAAGAAAAATTATTTGTTGTAAATTTAGGAAATCAAGCCTTAGCTAAAGGTGGGAGTGGAGATGTTTTAAGTGGAATGATTGCTGCGCATTTAGGTTTTGGTTTTAGTGCTTTAGAAGCAGCAAAAAATGCTACTTTAGCCCATGGACTTGTTGCAAAGAAATATAAATTTAATAAAAATAGCTTTGATGCTTTAAAACTTATCAAAGGATTAAAATGCTTGTAAAATTAGCTGTACTTTTTAGTGGAAATGGAAGTAATTTAGAAAATATTTTAGAAAAACTTCATAAAAAAACTATAGGAGAAAATACCTATGAAGTAGTACTTTGCCTTTGCAATAAAAAAGATGCTTTTGGTATACAAAGGGCAAAAAAATTTGGTCTTGATACTGTGATTGTTGATCATAAGGCTTATAATACTCGTGAAGAATTTGATACGATTTTGGTACAAAAGATCAAAGAAAGTGGAGCAAATCTTACTGTATTAGCAGGTTTTATGAGAATTTTAAGTCCTGTTTTTACAAAAAATATTAAGGCAATTAACCTTCATCCTTCTTTATTACCCCTTTTTAAAGGAGCACATGCGATTAAAGAAAGCTATGAAAGTGATATGAAAGTAGCTGGTGTGAGTGTGCATTGGGTCAGTGAAGAACTTGATGGTGGAATGATTATAGCTCAAAAAGCTTTTGAAAAAAGAAATTTGAGTTTTGAAGAATTTGAAGAAAAAATTCATAGTCTAGAACATGAAATTTTACCCTTAAGTGTGATTGAAATTTTTTCTTAAAGAATTAAAGGTATTTGCTTTAAAACTATAAAATATCGCTTTAAAAAATTTTAAAATTTTCAAGGAAATTTATGTTTGAATGGATATTTAGTATTGATGCTTGGATTACTTTAGCTACTTTAAGTGCTCTTGAAATTGTACTAGGGATAGATAATATCATTTTTTTAGCTATTTTAGTAAGCAAACTACCCCTTGAACATCGTGATAAAGGACGTATCTTAGGTTTAGCTTTTGCAATGATTACAAGAATTTTACTTCTTTTATCTCTTTTTTGGGTGATGAAACTTGTAACACCTTTGTTTAGTGTATTGGACAATGAAATTTCAGGAAGAGATCTAGTTCTTTTACTAGGTGGACTTTTCTTAATTGTAAAGTCTATTAAAGAAATTAAAGAGCAAATTTCTCATCAAGAAGAAAGTCAAAGTCATTTTAAAGCAAGCAATAAACTTTGGATAGTTGTAGCTGAAATTGCTGTGATTGACATAGTGTTTTCGCTTGATAGTGTTATTACCGCAGTAGGAATTGCTCAAGATGTAACCATCATGATTATCGCTGTTATTATCGCAGTAGCTGTGATGCTTTTTGCTTCTAAACCTATAGCAAATTTTGTTGAAAAATATCCAAGCATTAAAATTTTAGCCTTAGCTTTTTTGGTGTTAATAGGCGTAGTTTTAGTTGCTGAAAGTTTTGATATTCATATTGATAAGGCATATATTTATACTGCTATGGCTTTTGCTTTAGTGGTGCAAATTTTAAATATTTTAGATCAAAGAAAGGAAAAAAATGGCTAAAGACGCTAATGGAACAGAACTTAATGCAGGTGATAGCGTGAGTGTAATAAAAGATCTTAAGGCTAAAGGTGCAAGTACAACTTTAAAACGTGGAACTACTATAAAAAATATTAAGCTCACTTCTAAAGAAGGTGAAATTGAGGCTAGAGTAGACAAATTTGGAGTTATTGTTTTAAAAACTGAATTTTTAAAGAAAATCTAGGCAAAGAATGTGCGAATCTTACTTGTTTTAAGAGGGAATTATTACGCAGGACAAGAAGAATTTATCAAAAATAATAAACTTCAAAATTATACACTTGATTTAAATGCTTTGCGTCTTTTATCAGGAAGCGTTAAAAATATAGTCAGTGAATATAAAATTTTAAATGTTAAAAATGATGAAGATTTGAGTAAAATTTTACTCAAACTTCTAGAAATGCGTATGCAAAAAGGTGAGTTTTGCATCATAAACGCTTACAATGAAACATTAAAAATTTATAAAGACTTAGCTAAACAATATCGCTATAAAATGTATGTTATTGTTTTTGATAGCTCTTTAAAACAATGTCAAGAAAAAAATCTTTTAGAAGCTAAAAAAAATGGATATATCATCCCTTATGCTCTTTTGGAAAAAACTCAAGATTTACTCAAAAAAAATCCAAAAAAATACTCAATTTTAGACTCGAGCGACTGGAAAAAATGTCTTTACCAAATGCCAAATTTAAGCAAATACAAAAAAATTCATCATATAGGAGATTTACAAGGTTGCTATAGTGTTTTAAAAGAATACATTAAAACAATCAAAGAAGATGAATTTTATATATTTTTGGGAGATTATATCAACAGAGGTATAGAAAATGGCAAAGTAATAAAATTTCTTTTAAAAATTTGCGAAAAAGAAAATGTATGCTTATTAGAAGGAAATCACGAAAGACATCTTATAAAATGGGCTAATGGAGAATTGTCAAATTCCAAAGAATTTAATGAAAATACTTTAAAGGATTTTAGAAAAGAAAAACTTACTCCAAGAGATGCTAGAAAACTCTATCCTCATCTAAAAGAATGTTTATACTACAAATTCCAAAATAAATTCATATTTTGTTCACATGGAGGAGTAAATTTTATACCCTCCAAACCTGAAAAAATAAGTTTTATACCAAGCCATGATTTTATTTATGGTGTAGGTGGATATGAAGACAGTCAAAAAGTAGCAAATCAATTTTGCAATTTCACCTCGGACAATCTTTATCAAATCTTTGGACACAGAAATAAAGAAAAACTTCCTATGAAAATAGCCAAAAGAGTATTTTTATGCGAGGGTAAAATAGATGATGGTGGATATTTACGCGTAGTTACACTAGATAAAAAAGGTTTTGAGTGTATAGAAATTAAAAACCAAATTTACAAAAAGAAATAAGCCTAAAGAGGCTTATTCTTCATCTTTATTTGTTTTTTTAACCACCTTAACACGCTCTATAGAATTCCCATCCATTTTTTTAACTTCATAGTAACAAAGTTCATCTTCAATGCGATCTCCTACTATAGGCAAGCGTCCTAAAAGATTAAATACATATCCACCTATAGTAACTTGTTCTAAATCCTCATCATAGTTTATTACAAGCATTTCTTCAACAGTTTCTATATCGCATCGTCCTTGAAATTCATAGATATTTTCAGCAAGTTTTTTATAGCTGTCTTCTTCATGCTCGCTTTTAATTTCGCCAATAATTTCTTCCATGATATCTTCCATGGTTAAAATTCCAGCAGTTCCACCATACTCATCAACTACTAATGCAGTATGAGAGCGTTCTTTATTCATCATTACAAGTACTTTTGAAATGCTGATATTTTCAGGAACCAAAATCAAAGGTTTAACAAAAGTATCTAAATTTTGACTTTTATGGCTTAATTCATTTTGTATTATATCTCGTATGTGTATCATCCCTAAAATAGTATCTTTAGAACCGTCAATATAAGGAAAGCGAGTATGTTTATGTTCACAAATGATTTGCATATTTTCTTCGTAACTTTTTTGTTTATTTAGACAAATCATATCTTTTCTAGGAGTCATAATCTCTTTAGCAACAGTATCTGAAAAATCAACAGCATTGCGTATGATCTCTGTTTCAAATTCATCTAAAACTCCACCTTTTTGACTCTCACTTGCTATGATTTTAATTTCTTCTTCGCTATGAGTTAGCTCGCTTTCTTTAGCAGGTTTTATTCCAAAAAGTTTCAAACTTATAGCTGCTAAAAAATCGAAAATTTTAATACAAGGCAAAAAGAGTATCCAAAACCAATGAAGCGGTCTAGCTATAAATAAAACTGCTTTATCCGCAACTGCAATAGCTATACTTTTTGGCACAAGTTCTCCTAAAACCACATGTAAAAGAGTAATAATGCTAAAAGCAATAATAAAAGCTATAGTATGGATAATAACAGTGCTAAAACCAAGATTAATAAGCGGAATTTCTAGCATTTTTGCAATAGCAGGTTCACCTATCCAACCAAGAGCTAGAGAACTTAAAGTGATTCCTAATTGACAAGCACTAAGATAAGTATCGAGTCTTGAAGTAACCTCCAAAGCTTTCTTGGCACCAGCTTTTTTTTCTTTTACCATCTCTTCAAGCTTGGAACGACGTACTTTAACAATACTAAATTCAGACAAAACAAAAAAACCATTTAAAAACACTAGAGCAAGTGCAACAACAACCATAAGTATAGAATATCCTGCATCAAAAGATGCTGTAGAAGTTTGGTTTAAATCCAAAACCTGACTGGGGTCCAATGAAGCTCCTTAAGAAATAAAATATTATTAAACCTTATTATACACAATTAAAAGTAAATTTAATATTTGAATTTTTTCTTGTATCTTATTAAGATAAAAGCTAAGACTTATAAGAAATATTTTTCTCAAATTCTTTTAAACGCTTATATATGCTTCTAAGTTGAGTGATAGTTGTCCAGTTTGTGATAAAAACACTAAAAGAGCTTCGTACTTGATCAAAAGCATTGTTAATCTGCATTACAATACCAAGTCCTATAGCTCCAGCAAAAAGCCCTGGTGCCATGATTAAAAATGGCACTATAACTATCATTTGCTCAAATAAAATGAGCCAAATATTAAAATATCCATAATGTAAAAAAAGTCTTTTATAGTTAAATTTAAGCCCTGTAAAAAGCTCTATCATAGTCTCATTTTTAGCATATTCTTTGCGATTATCCTCAGCATAAACAAGCTCTTTTCTAAAAGCTGCTTCAGCTTTTTGATTGTTATATTCAAGTCCAGGAAGCTTAATACCTACAAACCATGACACAACCAAGCCTCCTAAAGAAATCAAAAGTGCAATATAAACAAGCAAACCATCAATGTTTTTTAAAAAATAAAAAGAAGAATTTTCGCTTAAATTTGCAAATAAAGCTTTACTCACAACATCACTTAAACTCCATAAAATCGGAATAAATGCTACAAGGGTCATCAAAGCTTTTATAAAACTAAGTCCTAAACTCTCTACGATTTTGGAAAAATTATAAGTATCTTCTTGAATTCTTTGCGAACTTCCTTCTATATTGTCATCTTTATTTTTCCAAAATTTTAAATAAGAAAAAGTCATAGCCTCACGCCACTTAAAAGCATAGACGCTAGCAAAATAGATATTAATCGTAGCGATTAAAACATAAGGAATAGCAATAGCCAAAAAAACTAAAATCAAAGCATAAAAATCATTTGCTGAATAATTTGGCTTTTCAATCATAGCCCTAGAGTTGAAAAAATATTCTAATAAATTTTGATAATAATACAATGCGCCTTTATTGATAAAATTAGCTTTTTGGAAATTTTGCTCAGCTCTTTGATTAGCCTCTTGGATTAAAGTGGCATTATTTTCGAAATTAGTTTCTATTTTTTGCGTAGAATTAGAATCCAAAAGTTCTATTTTTGGCTTTTGTAAAACATTGTAAAAATCACTATACCATGAATTTATAGCAACATTTAAGCTTGTTTGTATATATAAGAAAAATAACAGTAAAAAAAGTCCCAAATAAGCCCATAAAGCCCATTTTTTACTTTTAAAAAACGAAGAGAACATAATCATCACCTTTAAAATAAAAATTCTAATAAACTTTTTTTAATGAAAAGTTTATTTTTTACCTAAATAGTCTTTAATATTGTAATCAATAGGCATAACAAAACTGATTTTATCACCATTTTTTAACATTTCTTTAGGCGGTTTTGGCAATGGAGAAGCTCTTTTAAATAAACTTAAAGCTTCATCATTGAGCGCTGCATAAGGGCAAGATTTTTTAAGCTCTTTGCTTAAGACATTTCCGCTTTCATCAATGCTTACGCGAATTCTTACAACGCCTTCTTGTTTTTGCATTATCGCTTCTTGAGGATATTTTTTAAATTTAGTCAAATGAGCCATAAGCAAAGCTTGATAGCTTTTAACTTGTTCTTTGGCATTGCCACTTACTATAGTTTGTGTTTTATCTTCATTACTTTGTAGCGGAGCACTGAGCGATTCATTTTTAAATTTTGAATTTTCACTTGCATTAGCTATTTCTTTTTGAGCTTGGTTTTCATCTTGCTTTTCAATCTTTTTTTGAACTTTTAATACAGCATTTTTATCTTGAGAATTAAGACTTATTCTTTCGTCTTGTTTTTTGTTTTTATCTTGAGAATTACTCTTTTTTTGATCAATCGAAACTTCTTTTAATTCCCCGATAGGAAGCTCTGATACCATCATAATGGAAGTAAATTCCGCTCCTTGTTTAAAATCAACACCACTTGATTTTTCTTGAGTATAAAAAGAAAAAAGGAAAAACATTAATACTAAAGTATGCAATATCAAACTTAACACAAACCCAAAAATCACACTAGACTTCATACTAATCCATCTTTTTACTTGAAAGAGCTATTTTTCCATAGCCATTCTCTTTTAATTTTTGCATTACTTGCATAATATCTTCATACTTTACACTTTTATCGATATGAAAATAAATAATTTCTTCTTTATTGCCTTTGGTTTTTATATCTAAAGCACTTGAAAGATTTTCTAGGCTTAATTTATCATCATTAATAGCCAAAGTATTATCAGTATTTAAATAAAGTATGATGGGATTTTTAAGCTTATCCTCTGCTTGCTGCGAACTCTTGGGTAATTCTATTTTGATAGAACTTGTGATAAGAGGAGTAACAGCCATAAAAACAATCAATAATACAAGCATAATATCTATAAAAGGAGTTATATTGATCTCACTTAACTCCTCTTCTTTGTGAGCCATTTCAGTTTTTATCATTAAAATAACTCCTATGAAAAAGTATATAGACAAAATTTGCAAGCTCATCTAAATGGTGCATAAGTTTTAAATTTTTTCTTGTAAGATAATTATAAAAAAGCACCGCAGGGATAGCAGCTATCAAGCCAAAAGCTGTAGCAAACAAGGCTTCAGCTATACCAGGCGCAACGACTGCCAAAGAAGCATTGCCAAGATTTGCTATACCTATAAATGCATTCATAATTCCCCAAACTGTTCCAAAAAGCCCTATAAAAGGTGCGCTAGCACCTATGCTCGCAAGCAAACTCAAACCATTTTTGCTTACTGTGATTTGCTTTGAGACGGTATTTTGTAAACGCAATTCTATACGCTCTTTTATCTGATCATTTTTATATTCACTTTTTTCAAGCTCATCTTGAATTTCTAAAGATAAAACACCTGCAAAATCTTTTGTCTGATCTAATTCATTGAGATTTTTTAATTCTTTTATCTTTTGTATAGATGAGTCTAAATTTTTTTTCATAAAATAAAATTGCATAAGCTTGGAAATAAAAACTGCCCATGCTAAAATGGAAAATAAAACCAATATATAAATAACGCCTTTTACCACCTCATCAGCATTTTGATAAAGACTAGAAAGAGAAAGCTCTATTTTAGGTGCTTCGGTTTCTATCTTGGGAGAATCAAACGATAAATTTATATCTGTTACATTTACTTCTGCATTTAAATTTAACAATAAAAAACAAAATAAAAACATTTTTTTTAACATTTGTATATTCCTTAATATTTATATTCAAAACTTACTATAAAAGTACGGCCGCGAGCAGAGTTATTATAAATATAAATAGGATCAAATAACCCTCCAGCATTTTGACTATCACCAGTATTATAAGTATAAAGCGCATCCATATAGTTTTTGTCAAATAAATTTTGTATCTCTGCTTTGATTGTAAAGTTTTTCAAAATTTTATAATTTACATAAAGATCAACGATAGTTGGTATTTTTGGTAATTCATCTGTAGTTTTAAGCGGAGCCATAGCATCAGGATTACTTGGATCATCATCCAAACTGCCTACAGGAGCTACTCTCTTTGCTTTTCCTGTATATTTAGCAAGAGCTCCTAGGATTAGTTTTTCTTCAAATAATCTTACACCCATATCAAGATTAGCATAATGCTCTGGAAGTTGAGCAAATTGACTTTGGCCTGATTGTGCTCCACCTGTTTCTAAAGATTCTGTATCTGAAAATTTATGCTTGGATTTTTGATAAGTATAAGATAGTATAGAATAAAAAAACCCCGTATCGTATTTAAACTCAAGCTCAACTCCGTGGAATTTAGCTTTTTCATCATCATTTAATTGCATAAGAAAGATAGTATTGTCAGCTTTTTGCCAATATCTTCTATTATAAATATAATTTTTCACCTTAGTATCATAATAAAGCACTTTAAAACCTAAAGTATCATTATTGTTTAAAATTTCATGTGCAAAAGAATTGAAACCAATTTGATAAGTATCTGCACTTTCAGCCTTTAAAAATGTATTCATATTATGCTCAAAACTTGCATCATGAGTAAAAAAATACTCTTGAACATTTGGGATTCTATGGCTTTTAGAATAAGAAATAAAAGGATTGAAAAGTGGATGGATATCTGCTGAAAGCATTAAAGAATAATTAAAATTATTGTAATCCTTTTCTAAATTTGTCGCATTTTTTGGCTGACAATAAGGATTAGCCATGCTACAAACTCCCTTATATCCACTTAATTGTGCATTGATCCAATTGACATTAGAATTTAGGGTGAAAATTCCCTTTGTAAAACTCGTATCTAAATAAAGGGTTTTAATATCTTGTTTTCCTTTAGGATAAAAACTAGTCAAAATATAAGGCAAAAGCACTCTATCTTTTGGAAAATCATTGCTATAATGATTATTTAAAATATTAATCCCATAAGTAAAATACAAATTTGAATCTTGTGAAAATTCTTTATTCATGGTATTGCTAAGATCAAAAGTTACCGCTCGATTTTTAGTCTTAACTCCACTCATATCGTGATAACCCCAAGTGCTGCCTTGATTATACTTTTGCTTTCCGTCATTATAAGCAAATAAAAATTTTAAATCCAAAAGATTAGAATCAGGATTTAAACGATAGTCAATTTGATAAGTATCATTTGCAATCTTTCTACCTGCAAGATTGTTCTTATAAGCTCTATAGTTTAAAATCGCCTCATTGATATCAGATTTGTATTCTACTTTAAAGAGCTGACTTCTAGGCTGATTATAAAGATTGTTTGGATTTATAGGTGCTGCTAAATTATCATCTGGAATGCCATCATCATCAGTGTCAATTGGGGGTTTTTGATCGCCTATATAGCCTCCACCTCCGATTTTATAATTTTGAGAAACATTTTGTCCACTATAAGCAAATAAAATGCCTAAATTAGCATTATTTTCTAACATAGTTTTTCCTGCTATAGCACCCATAAAATCAGGCCCTATAGCATTGCTACCATAAGAGTATTTTCCCAAAAAACCAAAAACTCTTCCTTCTTGTACTATATCATCTACACCTATAGTTCTAAAATTAGCCGAACCCATTAAAGCATTAACCCCATTTGCTCCATTAAAAGTTCCACGATTAACATCTAAGGCGACTAAAAAATTTTTATCTATTGGAGCTGTAAAACTTGAAGTTCCAATTTGCCCATGAAAGCTATCATCACTTGCAGAACCAAAAAAAGTTTGAGTTACGCCATCAATTTGTGTATTTACTCTTCCAAGTCCTGTCATACCGCGAATATTTACTGAAATTCCCCCCTGTGCTTGATCTACTTGAGTATAAGCACCAGGAACACTACGTACTATAGAATCTATACTTTGAGTGCTTGAATTTAAATTATCTCTTGTGCTTGTTGCTCCAGGAGTTACAAAGGGCTTTTCATCGTTTTTGATTTTTGAGCCTGAAATTTCAAGACTATCAAATTCTAATTCTTCGGAAAAAGTATAATTAGCAAAACATAAACCCATAACACAAAATAAACTTAATTTTTTCATTAATTTTTCCTTAATAATAAATAAAAGTATAATCACTGTCTTTTAAATCCATTCCTCCATAGTTTAAATTCACTACAACTATTTTTTTGCTGCTTTTAAAATCTTGTATATGTAAAGGAATTCCTATTTTTTTACTTGTATGATAGCTTCCAGCTAGCAATAAAACTTTATTTGGATGATGAACCAATACATCCGCCATACGCCTGTCTTTAAATTGCTGAATTTCTACTAATTTATCTACCAATTTTTTATTTTCTTCAGGATTTAACTCATGGCTTAAGGATATAATGTCAAAAAGTTGTTTTTTTACTTCATTTGTGGTTGAAACATAACCCTTTAAGGGCTGAGCCCCATTATAAATACTTGTAATTTCTGAGCGTGAAAGATTTGCACCTAATATTTTTGACCTTGAATAAAAAACCACATTGACAAATTGCTCATAATCTTTCCATTTCCAGCTTTTATCCCAGTTTAGCGCATTAGCAAGTTCGTTAGCCTTAATGTTTTTTTTATTTTTTAAGGCTTTATCCAAGTGATTTTGTTCCGTGCTTGCTAGCATTTCTAAAGCTACATCAAAGCTGATATTTTGAGAACTTAAATTTCCTTCTAAAGCATTAAAAATCATAACTTGACTTATCTTGTGCTTTGCTTCATCGTGTTTTTCGCCAAGCAGTATCACATCTGCTTTTAGCAATTCTAAAATCATATCTTCAAAAGAAATCTTTTTTTGAGTATGCATATCAAGTATATAAAAATCTTTATTTTCTTGAAGTGGAGATGATTTTTGCAAAACGGTACAAGCATTAAAGATAAAACCTATAAATAGCGTGCCTAGTATAATATAAAATTTCATTATTATTGTTACCTTCTTAGCAAATAATTTTTGATATTGAATATTAATATTTTATATATAAAAATACTCTTAAATATTTATATTAAAATTTAATTAATTATAATTATTATCAAAATTTATTATAATTAAATGAAAATATTTATCAGTTATAAAATTATTAAATTATTTTATATTTACTTTTTAATATTAATATTTCTTATCAAAATATCTAAAAAGGAATTAATGTCTATGAAAAAAATAATTTTATTTTTACTATGCGTTGGCTTTGCTTTTGCTTGCTCTGAACATTCTCATACTGATTTTAAAGATCTTAATAAAACCAAGTATAATTCTCAATAAAGGATAAAATATGAAAAAAATCTTCTTTATGTTTTTAACGGCTTTTTCATTTTTAGGTGCTAGCGAGCTTAATATTTACTCAGCAAGACATTATGATGCTGATTTTGAAATCATAAAAAAATTCGAAGAAAAAACAGGCATTAAGGTCAATCATACTCAAGCTAAAGCTTCAGAACTTATTAAAAGGCTTTCTCTTGAAGGAAATAACTCTCCTGCTGATATTTTCATCACAGCTGATATTTCAAATCTTACAGAAGCTAAAAATTTAGGACTTTTATCCCCTGTTTCATCAAAATATTTAGAAGAATTTATACCTGCTCATTTAAGAGATAAGGATAAAGAATGGTTTGCGATTACAAAAAGAGCAAGAATTATTGCTTACAATAAAAACGCAAATATCGACATTAGCAAAATGAAAAATTATGAAGATTTAGCAAAAGCTGAATTTAAAGGAGAAATTGTCATGAGAAGTGCTACAGCTCCTTATAGCAAAACTCTTTTAGCATCTATTATAGCTAATGATGGAAGTAAAGAGGCTAAAGCATGGGCTAAAGGTGTACTTGAGAATCTTGCGACAAACCCAAAGGGTGGGGATAGAGATCAAGCCAGACAAGTATTTGCAGGCGAAGCTAAATTTGCAGTTATGAATACTTATTATATAGGGCTTTTAAAGAATTCTAAAAATCCAAAAGATGTAGAAGTGGGGAATTCTTTGGGTATTATTTTTCCTAATCAAGACAATAGAGGAACGCATATTAACATTAGCGGTATTGCTATGACAAAATCAAGTAAAAATCAAGATGCGGCTAAAAAATTTATGGAATTTATGTTAAGTCCTGAAATTCAAAAAATTCTTACTGATAGTAATTATGAATTTCCTATAAGAAATGATGTAGAATTAAGCCAAACGGTAAAGGATTTTGGAACTTTTAAAGAAGATCAAATTCCTGTGAGTAAGATAGCAGAAAATATTAAAGAAGCTGTTAAAATTTACGATGAAGTCGGTTTTAGATAATGTATAAAACCTTAAAATACTATAAACTCGGGGCAATTTTACTTGCCCTTTTTCTTGCTTTGCCTATTTTTGGTATTTTTGCTGAACTTTTTTATATTTTATTTCAAAATTTTAACACAAATGTTTTAACCCAATTTTCATCTATTAAAGAAAATTTGAGTCATTTTTTTGATTATTTATTTTTAAAATTCATCAAAGATACTTTTATAATTAGCGTGGGAGTATTGTGTTTAAGCTTGATTTTGGGTGTGAGTTCTGCTTATTTGATCGCAAATTATGATTTTTATTTCTGTAAAATTTTAGAAAAATTACTCATTTTACCCTTGGCCATACCTGCTTATATTTTAGCCTTTGTTTATGTGGGAATTATGGATTTTCAAGGATTTTTTCATGAAAATTTTGGCTTTAGGATAGATTTTTTCAATCATTATGGTGTTATTTTTGTTTTGGCTATTTCTTTATATCCTTATATTTATTTATTTGCTAAAACAGCTTTTAAGAGTGAAGCTAAAGAGGCTTATGAAGTAGCTAAAATTATGAAATATTCTGAATTTAGAATTTTTACACGCGTGGCACTTTTGAGCGCAAGACCTGCCATTTTTTCTGGAGCTTTATTGGTTTTAATGGAAACTTTAAGTGATTATGGTGCAAGTGCTTATTTGGGAGTGGATACTTTTTCGGCTGGAATTTTTAAACTCTGGTATGATTTGAATGATTCTTATTCTTCTAGTGTTTTATCGGGTATTTTAATGCTTTTTGTATTTTTGATTATGTATGTGGATTATTATTATAAAAATAAACATCATTATAGTTTTAATCAAAATTTAACTCTTTTTATCAAAAAAAGGAAATTAAATCCTATTAAACAAATTCTATCCTGTATTTATTGTTTTATGATTGCTTTGGTAGGTTTTATTTTACCTTTTATTTGGCTAGTTTATTGGGGGCTAAAAGATCATAAGCTTTTTGAATCACAATTTTATATTATCAGTTTTCAAACTATAATCTTAGCTTTAATCACTGCTTTAATTACCACTTTTTTAGCTTATTTTTTGATGTTTAGTTCTAGGATAGTTAAAAATCATTTTTTTAATTTATTTATTTTAAAAATAAGTTCTTTGGGTTATTCTATACCTGCTGCTGCTTTAGGGATTAGCATTATAGTGCTTTTTGTATTTTTGGATAAAATTTTTCACATGAGTTTATTGGGAAATTCTTTATTTGTTCTTGTTTTTACTTATATAATTCGTTTTTTAGCGAGTGCAATTTATTCTTTAGAAGGAGGATATAATAAAATTCATCTAAATATTGATGAGGCAAGTTTAAATTTAAGAGCGAGTTATTTTATTTTATTTTTTAAAATTCACACACCTTTAATGAAACATTTTTTATTTTTAGCTTTTATTATTGTTTTTATTGATACGATTAAAGAACTTCCTTTAAGTAGAATTTTAGCACCTTTTGGCTTTGAAACTTTAAGTGTTAAAGCTTTCTGGTTTGCAAGTGATGAAAGAATTTATGATGCAGCTTTGCCTTCCTTGTTTATCGTTTTTCTTTCTTTAATGGTTGTTGTTTGGATGGATAAAATCACAAGGAAAGATGATGTTAGAAATTAAAAATTTATCTAAAAATTTTGGAAAAATACAAGCTTTAGAAAATATCAATCTTCATGTCAAAGAAGGAGAATTTTTAAGCATTTTAGGAGGTAGTGGAAGCGGAAAAAGCACGCTTTTAAGGATTATTGCTAAGCTTGAACAAGCTAGTTCTTATGATTTGTTTTCTTGCAAAGGTGAAGTGGCTTTGATGTTTCAAAATTATGCTTTATTTCCTCATTTAAATGTTGAGAAAAACATACTTTTTGCACTTTACGATAAAAAAGATAAAAATCAAATTTTAAATCATTTGCTTAAAACTTTTGAAATTGAAGATTTAAGATATAAAAAAATCGATGAAATTTCAGGAGGGCAAGCGCAAAGAGTGGCTTTTGCTAGAGCTATAGCAAGAGGATGTAAGCTTTTGCTTTTAGATGAACCTTTTTCTAATTTGGATCAAAATTTAAAACAGGATTTAAGAAGAGAATTGAAAAAAATGATAGAAAATCAAGGCATTACGGCTATTATGGTAACTCATGATATTGAAGATGCTTATTGCATGTCTGATCAAATCGCTTTTTTAGAAAAAGGAAAAATCTTAGCTCATGCAAATCCTAAAGAGCTTTATTTTAAGCCTGATTTTAAAAGTGCGCAAATTTTACCTGATTTAAATATCATAGAAGAAAAACTTGATTTAGAAGATGAATTTTTTGCTTGGATAGCTTCAAAAAATTATATTTTTGGTTATGCAGAGCTTAAAATAGGAAATCGCTTTGAGGCTAAAATTTTACAAAAAGAATTTTTAGGGGCTTTTTATAGACTTAAGTTAAGATATAAAAATATAGAATTTTTTATGTTATTAAGTTCAAATTATAACTTAGAAGAAAAAATAAATTTTGATATTATCAATTTTTAGCTAAAATTCCTAAAAATCTTTTAAGGACAAATTTCATGAAAAATCTTTTAATCATAGGCGCAGGTGGGGTAAGTCGTGTGGCTACTGTAAAATGCGCAATGAATTCTGATACTTTTAGCAAAATCACTTTAGCTAGTAGAACAAAAAGCAAATGTGATGAGATCGCTGCTTTTATCAAAGAGCGTTTAGGGGTTCAAATTGAAACGGCGCAAATTGATGCTGATGATAGCAATGCGGTTGTAGAACTTATCAAGAAAACAGGAGCGCAAATTTTACTCAATGTTGCTTTGCCTTATCAAGATTTGAGTTTAATGGATGCTTGTATAAAAGCAGGGATTGATTATGTAGATACGGCAAATTATGAACATCCTGATTTAGCTAAATTTGAATACAAAGAGCAATGGGCGAGAAATGATGAGTTTAAACAAGCAGGAATTTTAGGACTTTTAGGAAGTGGATTTGATCCTGGTGTAACTAATGTTTTTTGTGCCTATGCACAGCAAAATTTATTTGATGAAATTTCTTATATAGATATTTTAGATTGCAATGCAGGTGATCATGGCTATGCTTTTGCGACCAATTTCAACCCTGAAATCAATCTACGTGAGGTTTCTGCTAAAGGGCGTTATTGGGAAAATGGCAAGTGGATAGAAACAGAGCCTATGGAAATAAAAATGGAGTGGGATTATCCAGAAGTAGGTGTGAAAGATAGCTATTTGCTTTATCATGAAGAACTTGAAAGCTTGGTAAAAAATATCAAAGGTTTAAAAAGAATACGCTTTTTTATGACTTTTGGACAAAGTTATTTAACTCATATGAAATGCCTTGAAAATGTTGGAATGCTAGGGATTAAACCTGTGATGCACCAAGGAAAAGAAATCATTCCTATAGAATTTTTAAAAACCTTACTTCCTGATCCTGCAAGTTTGGGACCACGCACCAAAGGTTATACCAATATAGGTTGTGTGATTCGTGGTAAAAAAGATGGAAAAGACAAGCAAGTTTATATTTATAATGTTTGCAATCATGAAGAATGTTATAAAGAAACTGGTGCACAAGCTGTGAGCTATACTACAGGTGTTCCTGCTATGATAGGTACGAAATTAATCGCTAAAGGGATTTGGCAAGGAAAAGGCGTGTTTAATATGGAAGAATTTGACGCTAAGCCTTTTATGGAAGAGCTGAATTCTCAAGGACTTCCTTGGAAGATTATCGAAATGACTCCAAGCTTAGGAGAGTAAGTGCTAGAGCACTTACTTTTGTCCTATATAAATAAAGTGCTCCACACTGCCTTCAAAATTATATAGATTAATTAATTCATAATCTCCCCAAAATAAAGGTTTAAAAGGTTTAAAATCTTCTTTTAATTCTTCTATGTCTTTAGTAAAGCGTATATATGAAGAACCGCTCAATCTACCACTTGGACATCCTTTTACTTCACGTAAGCCATTATCCATAAGTTCTCCTCTTTCATACATACTATAGCCTTTATCACTCATCATAGTTGCAAATATAATAGCTCCTTCATTGCATAGTTCATAAAATTCTTGCACAGCTTCTTTAAAAGCTTGTTTTGTAAGATAATATAAGCTTTGATTTGCAAATATAAAATCCATTTTTGTATTGAAGAGTTTTTTAAAGCTAGAATTAGGAGATATGATGTGAAAATTTTTAGAATCTAAGCAAGGATCTTTTTCCCAAACTTTTTTTAAACTAGGAACTATATCAATGCCATAAGGCTCTATACCCCCCCCCAGTTATATTTTTAAAATACTTAGAATGCACTCCATTTCCGCAACCAAAATCAAGTAATTTTCCACTTGTTTTGCTTAGTTTGTATTTTAAGATTCTCTCGTAAAATCTTATAACATGACCATCAGGATATTGAAGTCCATAACCTTCTTTGTCATATTTTTGAGTATATGCAGATAAAGAATTATCCATTTTTGCTCCTTTTCGTATAGAATTTTGACATTAAGCCAAAATTCATTCTAACACAAAAAGGATTAAAATTATTTTACAGGGTGAAGTTCATTTGCATAAAAACTAACTGATCCCATACCTTCTTTTAAAGCCCATTCATAAGCTTTTGCAACAAATTCCCAATTGATATGAGCATAGAATTTCTCTAAATAAGCAGGGCGTGCATTACGATGATCTACATAATAAGCATGTTCCCAAACATCTACAACAAGTAAAGGAACTTTATCTTCAGTAATCGGTGTAGCTGCGTTTGAAGTGCCTACAAATTCTAGCTTTTGATTTTTAGTATTATAAACTAACCAAAACCATCCTGAACCAAAAACTCCTGTAGCACCTTTGATGAATTCAGCTTTGAAATTTTCTAAAGATCCAAATTCTTTTTCTAGCGCCGCTTGTAAATTAGCATCTATACTTTGACATGAACCGCCACAACCACAGCCTGTACTTGGCTTAATGCAATCAAAATAAAAATCATGATTATAAACTTGAGCTGCGTTATTAAATACGCCCCCATTTGAAGTTTTGATAATACTTACAAGATCTTTACCTGCAAATTCAGTATCTTTGATAAGATTATTTAGATTTGTAACATAAGTATTGTGATGTTTTCCATGATGATAGCTAAAAGTTTCAGCACTCAAAAAATCACCAAAAGCATTGGTATCATAAGGTAATTTTCTTAATTCAAACATAATTTCTCCTTTATTTTTAGTTTGATATTGAAAATATTACCATAATAATATTAAAAAGAGTAAAAATATCTTAAAAGCTTAGTGGGTAAAATTTCTATTTATTTAATCTAAATAAAATAAGATATATTTATAATATATTTTAATAATAATTTAAATGTATATAAAAAATTATATTTTTTGAAATATTTTTACAAAAAATATCTATTTGTTGGTTTTTAATAATTACAATTAATTTGCAACTAAAAATTATTCATAAGGAGGAAAATATGAAAAAAGTTGTACTAATCTCAGCATTACTAGGTGCTCTCGCAGCTAATGTTTTTGCAGCTAATACTCCAAGCGATGTGAATCAAACACATACAAAAGCTCATCATTCAAAAGCTAAAGCTGATAAAAAACATGAAGCTAAAACTCACAAAAAAACAAAAGAGCAAACACCAGCTCAATAATGCCCAGCCTTGATATAAGTCTATAATAGACTTATATCAAAAGCTATCCGTATTCTACAAAATAAATTATTAATATTTATTAAATTTTAATAGAAAAAATGAAAAAATCGTTATTTTAAAAGAAAAATTAAAAAGTGGTGACCCATACGAGACTCGAACTCGTGTTACCGCCGTGAAAGGGCGATGTCCTAACCGCTAGACGAATGGGCCACTTTTAAGGAGTAAAAAATAAAAATGAAATTGAATTATATATATTTATTTCTTAAAATTTAATTAAATATATCAAAATTATGTGATTTTTATCTTTGTTTGATTATAATTTCATCTTCAATTTTTTATAAAATTTTAGGATTTATTATGGATTTTTATAGTCTTATTTTTTTATCCTGTGCTTTAGGAATGGATACTTTTGCTGTATCACTATGCAAAGGTTTTAGTGTTAAAAAACTACATTTAAAACATTATCTTATTGTTGGAATTTATTTTGGCGGATTTCAAGCCTTGATGCCAACTATTGGTTATTTTATAGGTATAACTTTTGCATCTTTTATTGCGAGTATTGATCATTGGATAGCTTTTATTTTACTTTCTTTAATAGGATTAAAAATGATCAAAGAGTCATTGGAAAATGAAAATTGCGATAGTAATGCCAATCAATTTGGCTTTAAAACCATGCTAGCTTTGGCAATTGCTACGAGTATCGATGCGCTAGCAGTTGGCGTAAGTTTTGCATTTTTAAATGTAAATTTATTATTAGCCATATTTTTAATAGGTATTATTACCTTCATTTTATGTATCATTGCTCTAAAAATAGGAAATAAATTTGGAATTTATCTTAAAAATAAAGCTGAACTTTTAGGCGGATTGGTTTTAATTATATTAGGAGTAAAAATTCTAGTAGAACATTTATTTTTCGATTGAAAATTTCATTCTTAAAGTAGCTAAAGCTTTATCAAATTCCAAGGCTTTACTTTGAAATTTTTTATTAAAAGTTCTTTGTCTTTTGGCAAGTTGCGTAGTATGTATCGAGATTAAATTTTCAAGCTCTTTAAAGGAAATTTCTCCATCTAAATATTCTTTACACTCTTTCAAACCTATAGAATTTAATGCTTTAAGCTTATGATCAAATTTAGAAAAAAGAATTTTTGCTTCATCTAAAAGTCCATTATCAAGCATTTCTTTTGTTCTAGTTTGAATACGTTTTTTTAAAATTTCTTTATCCCACTCAAGCTCATAAATTTCTATATCTTTAAGCACCCCAGTTTTTTGTGTTCTTTTTAAAAATTCACTAGGAATTTCTCTTGTTTGCTCATAAATACCCAGCCATTTTTTTAATCTATAAGTATCATTTTTTTCTATTTTATAGTTTGGATCAATATTTAATAAAAGAGCATAAATTTCATCATTATTTAAAGAACTCTTTGACTCTAAGGTTTTTTCACTCAAACCATCTATCATAGTTTTTAAATAAAATCCAGTTCCACCTACTATAATTAGAGGTAAATTTCTAGCTAAAGCAAATTCTTTTGCTTTTTGATATTCTCTTATGAATAGCTCAACATTAAAATGTTCATTCACACTCAATAAATTTACCCCAAAGTATTTTATACTCGCAAGATCATCTTGTGAAGGCTTGGCACTTGCTATATTAATTTCTTTATAAACACAAAGACTATCAAGACTTAAAACAACAGCATCAAATTCTCTTGCTAAAGTATTAGCTATGTATGTTTTTCCACTCGCGGTTGTTCCTATTAATGCTATTTCAAAAAACATTTTAATATTTATCCTAAAATTTATAAAAATTTTAGTAAAATCATAGCAAAAAATATTTTAAAGTAGAAAAATGAACACATTCTGGATAAAATTTAAAGATATTTTAGAACTTGTAGTATTTAAGCATTCTATTTTTGCTTTGCCTTTTTTATTTTCCTCTATGATTGTAGCATCAAAACTTGCAAATGACACTGCTTGGTTTGGTTTTAAGGCATTGATTTTAGGCATTATTTGTGCGGTAAGTGCAAGAAATTTTGCCATGGCTACAAATCGTTTAATGGATGAAGATATAGATAAGGATAATCCTCGTTGTGCAAATCGTCCTAATGTCAGTGGAAAAATAGGTAGAAAAAGCGTATGGATTTTTATTATTATTAATGCACTTATTTTTATATTATGTTCTTATTTTATTAATACCTTGGCTTTTTATTTGTCTTTTCCTGTGCTTTTTGTATTGGCTATTTATTCAGCTTTTAAACGCTTTAGTTCTTTAGCGCATTTAGTTTTAGGATTTTGTTTAGGACTTGCGCCTATTGCAGGAAGCGTTATAATTATGGGTGAAATTCACATTTATAGCGTTATTTTATGTTTAGGTGTAACTTTTTGGACAGCTGGGTTTGATCTGCTTTATTCTTTACAAGATATGGAGTATGATAAAAAAATAGGACTTCACTCTATCCCTACTAAATTTGGCTCAAAGGCTACTTTATTTATATCAGCTTTTTGCCATATTTTAGCGGTATTATTTTGGCTTCTTTTTGTGTGGGAAGTTTGGGGTGTAGCACTTGGAAAAATAGCACTTACTGGGGTAATTATAAGCGGTATTATTTTAGCCTTGGAACATAAAATTGTTCACAAGAATTTTGCTCATATTGATAGAGCATTTTTTACTCTCAATGGTTATTTAAGTATTATCTTTTTTATTTTTATTTGGATTGATTTATTATGGAATTAACACTTTTTAAAGCAGGATTTGAAGCTCATTTAGAATGTTGTAAAATAGAAAATAACCGTTTTCTTGGAGAATACCTAAAACTTGGAGCAATTTCTCAAATTTTAAAATGGAAAAAACTTGCTTTACGCATTGATTTTGACGAGGGTGAAAAAATTATTTTTGATCTTCTTTTAAGTCTAAAAGAAGATATTTTAAGGCTTGAAAATTCTTTAGATAAAAATAAAGAACTTATACCGCTTAAGCAAAAAGGGGTAGTAGAATCTTTGAATTTTGAATATCTAAATTTTTTGGATACTATTTTAGAAGAAGATAAAGAATATTATTTAAGATTTGATTTAAATAATCAAAAAATAGCTATTTTTATCAAAGCTCAAAGTCAAACATTGGCAAAAATTATCAAAATTAAGCCCGAAGACAAAATGGCTTTTGATGCTTTTGTTGTTGAAATTCAAAGAAATATGATAAGAAATAAGAAAGGCCAAGAATGAGTGATGATGTACTTTATTTAGTTTTTATAATTGTGCTTTTAATTGCAATGCTAGCCTATATGAATATCAAAGAAAGAGAAAATAATGCAAAAATAGCAAAACTTCAAAATGTGATAGAAGATATTACCAAAGAACTTCATTATTTTCGTAAAGAATTAGGGGTTAAAGATGATAGCGAAGAGGATGAAGACTATAAAATCTCTCTTTTAAAAGAAGAAATTATGATTGAACTTGATAAACAAATCAGTTCAAAAATCACTCCTGTTTTAAGAACACTAAAAACTATGGAACATATCATAGAAGATTTTCAAAATGAACAACAAAATCGTCTTTTAAATTTGGAACAAAAAGCACAAAGCATGGCTAAACTTACACCAAATTACGATACAGAAGAACAAAAAATAGAAAATCTTTTCAAAGAAGGAAAAAGCATAGAACAAATCGCTAAAGATTTACGCATTGGCACTGGAAATGTAGAACTTGTCTTAAAATTTAAGAAATTAATAAAATAGAATGGAAAATAAATGCTTATAGATCAATTCGGTAGAAAAATAAATTATCTTAGAATTTCAGTTACACAAAGATGTAACTTTCGCTGCCTTTATTGTATGCCAAAAATTCCTTTCGATTATCAGCCAAAAGAAAATTTATTAAGCTTCGAAGAACTTTTTTTATTTATCAAAGCGGCTATAGACGAAGGAATTGAAAAAATCCGTATAACAGGTGGGGAACCTTTATTAAGAAAAGATTTAAGTATTTTTATAAAAATGATTAGCGATTATAAAAGCGATATTGACCTTGCTATAACTACAAATGGATTTTTACTAAAAGACTTTGCTAAAGACTTAAAAAATGCTGGACTTAAACGACTTAATATTTCACTTGATACCCTAGATCACAAAAAAGCAAAAACTCTTGCGCAAAAAGATGTATTAGATAGTGTTTTATCTGGAATTGATGAAGCTTTAAATCTAGATTTGAAAGTAAAACTTAATACTGTAGCTCTTAAAAATTTAAACGATGATGAACTGATATCTCTTTTGGAATTTGCAAAATCAAAAAAAGCTCAAATTCGCTTTATAGAATTTATGGAAAATACTCATGCTTATGGTAAATTACAAGGATTAAAAAGAGATGAAATTATACAAATTTTGAGTCAAAAATATCAAATTCAACTTATAAAAAAAGATGAAAAAGCACCTGTGAGTATTTACAAGGCAGATGATTATGAATTCGGAATTATAGATCCTCATAGCCATGAATTTTGCGATTCTTGCAATCGCATACGCTTAAGTGCTGAAGGCTTGTTAATACCTTGCCTTTATTTTGATGAAGCATTAAGTATAAAAGAAGCGGTTCGAAAAGGTGATATTAAAGCCGCTGTAGAAATATTACAAGAAGTATTAAGAAATAAACCAGAAAAAAATAAATGGAGTGTTGTTGATAATAAAACCTCATCTCGTGCTTTTTATCAAACTGGAGGTTAATTTTGCAACTTGTTGAAAGTTTCTTAAGCATTCAAGGAGAAGGTAAATATAATGGAAAATTAGCTATTTTTATGCGTTTTGCTGGCTGTAATTTCAACTGTTTAGGTTTTAATGTAAAAATATCAAAAAACAATAAAACTCTCATCGGATGTGACACGATAAGAGCTGTTTTCACAAAAGATTTTAAAGAAAGTTATGAAACTTTAAATGCTAATGAACTTTTAAAAAGAGTGATAAAATTAAAACAAGGCTTTAATCCTATAGTTGTTATCACAGGTGGAGAGCCATTAATCCATTATGAAAATCCTGAATTTATAGAATTTATCCAAATGTTATTAAAAAATAAATTCGAAATACACTTTGAAAGCAATGGAAGCATAGAAATTGATTTTGATAGATATCCTTTTTACAAAGAATGTATTTTTGCTTTAAGCGTTAAACTCCAAAATAGCGGGATAAAAAAAGATAAACGATTAAATTTTAAAGCTTTAAAAGCATTTAAAAATTGCGCAAAAGATAGTTTTTATAAATTTGTTTTAGATGCCAATACCCTTGATAATTCATTTTTAGAAATCAATGAAATTCTAAAAGAAGCTCCAAATCAAATTTTTTGTATGCCCATGGGTGAAAATGAGCAAAACCTTAAAAAAAATGCTCAAAAAATTGCTGAATTTTGTATTAAGAATGGTTATAATTATTCTGATAGAATTCATATTCGTCTTTGGAACAATAAAGAGGGTTTATGATTATAAGAAAATTATTTGAATTTGAAAACGCACACATTGTTAGATTTTGTTCTTCTAAGCGTTGCAAAAGTAGCATTCATGGACATTCTTACAAAGTTGAAATTTTACTTGAAAGCAAATATTTAGATAATGCTGGAATGGTCTATGATTTTGGACTTTTAAAAACCTATATACGCCAAATTATTGATAGTTTTGATCATGCTATCACTCTTTTTAAATATGATGACGCAAAATATTTAGAAGAAATGAAAAAATATTCAAGTCGTTGGATTTGCCTGCCTGTTAATGTAAGTGCTGAAAATTTTTGTCGTGTATTTTTCATACTTATAGATGCTTTATTGAAACAAACAAAAATGGTAAATGGAGAACAAGGAGTGACTTTACAAAGCATCATTGTTCATGAAACAAGAACAGGCTATGCACAAGGTTTTAGAGAAGATGCCTATAGTGAGCTAATGCCAAAAATTTCACTTCAAGACATAGAATTTTCCAATGGCATTAAAGCAGAATGGAATGATATAGATTTTTATAACAAATTAAAAAATAAAGAAATTTTTATAAATTCAAAGGAGATTTAATGCAAAAAGCTAAAATTTTAATTGCCTTAAGTTTTTTTTTATTAGTTTTATCTGCCTGTTCCAATGATGAAAAAAATATTTCCAAGACTCAAAATACAGATCAAGAAGTAGTCCAAATAGAACAAAACGATGAAAAAACAGAATTAAGTGACTCCAACCTGCCTTTACCCGTAGATGATGAAGCACAAAGTTCAGATGATGAACATGAAGCCAATCCTACTATTATCAACTCTTTATATAAACAAAAATGTGCCACTTGTCATGGAGAAAAAGGGGAATTAAAACTTAAAAACAGCACAGCCATTAAAACCTTGGGCAATAAAATTTTTATACAAAAAATAAAAACGATAAAAGATAAAAACCATAGTTTTTTAAGTGATGAACAAATTCAAAATTTAGCTGATTTTATAAACAAAGGAAAATAATGGATCAAAGTTACGAATTCTTTTTAGCTTTACATCTTTATAGTCTTTATGCGAGCGGTTTTTTAATGCTTTTTTATCTTATACTAACACAAGGAAATTTTAAAACCGAATTTATTTTTATTCGCAGAATACGATTATTTTTACCAATTTATTATTTATTTTTAGCTTTGATTATTTTTACAGGTTGTTTGTTATCAGCAATGAAACAATTTCAAATGAATGTCAATATCTGGGTAATGATTTTTTCTTGGATCTTAATTTTTGCCTTAGCAATTTTTCACTTTGTTTGTTTTAAAAAAGCAAGAAGATTTAGAAAATATGCCACTTTTAGATGGATTAGTTGTTTGATTTTACCTTTTGAAATTTTTTTATTGTTTTTGCCTTTTTTAATAGAAAGATATCTATAAAATGCAATTTTTGTATAACAAGCAAGCTGGAGAAGAGTTTATACAACTTCAAGGTGAAAACTTTAACCATTTAAAAGTAAGAAGAGTAAAGGAAAATTCGGAGCTAAATCTTAGAAATTTACAAGATAATTTTTTTTACAACTATACAATCACAAATTTAACAAGAAATTCTTGCACTTTAAAATTGTTAAACAAAAAATCACAAAATATAAAACAAAGTGAATTAAACTTAGCCTTAGCCATTATAGATATTAAAATTTTAGAAAAAACTCTACCTTTCTTAAATGAACTTGGAGTAAAAAAGTTACATTTGGTTTTTACAAATTTTTCACAAAGAAATTTTAAAATCGATTTAGAAAGATTTGAAAAAATCATTATTTCTTCTTGTGAACAATGCGGTAGAAATACTAAAATGGATTTAATTATCTATCAAAGCACTCAAGAATTTGTTCAAAAATTTCCAAATGCAATTATGGTTGATTTTCAAGGAGAACAACAAAGTCATTTCGATGAAAAAGAATTATATTTTATAGGTCCTGAAGGTGGATTTAACAATGATGAGAGATTATTGTTTAACCGGAAAGTCTCTCTTAAAAGCTCTAATATTCTAAAAAGTCAAACAGCTATTATAGCTATAGCTTCAAAAATTTTGCTTTAACTTTTCTTAAATTAATCTCTTTTTTATGTTAAATAATTTATAATCACGGCTTATTGTTTTAATTTTTAAGGAAAACTAATGAAAAAAGAAATTCACCCAGAATACGTAGAATGCAAAGTAAGTTGTGCTTGTGGAAATACTTTTACAACAAAGTCAAACAAAGCAGAATTAAAAGTAGATATTTGTTCAAATTGCCATCCTTTTTTTACAGGTAGTGAAAAAATTGTAGATGCTGCAGGTCGTGTAGAGAAATTTAAGAAAAAATACGCAATGCAATAATTATGCTTTATTTTATTCCTACTCCCATAGGAAATTTAAGCGATATTTCTTTTAGAGCCTTAGAACTTTTAAAGACTTGCAATCTTGTGTTTTGTGAAGATACGAGAATAAGTAAGTCTTTAATTTCGTTATTAAATGCGAAATTTCACACTGATATTCATATTTCTAAATTTATAGCCTTACACTCCCATAATGAAAAAGAGGTTTTAGCAAGTATTGATTTAAAAATATTTGAAAAAAATGTAGCTTATTTAAGCGATGCAGGAATGCCAGGGATTAGTGACCCTGGCAAGGCTTTGGTAGAATTTGCACAAGAAAATAATATCGCCTATGAAATTTTACCAGGTGCAAATGCAGCCTTAGTTGCTCTTGTAAGCTCGGCATTTTGTCAAAAAGAATTTATCTTTATCGGTTTTTTAGCCAATAAAGGCAAAGAAAGACAAAAAGATATAGAAAAAATTTTAAACTTTCCTTATCCAAGTATTATTTACGAATCCCCCAAGCGTATTTTATCTTTGATAGAACAAATTATGATTCTAGACAGCCAAAGAGAAATTTTTTTGATTAAAGAAATCAGTAAAAAATTTGAAAATAAATTTAAAGGCAATGCTAAAGAGCTTTTTGAAATTTTAAAAAAGTCTAATTTAAACGGTGAATGGGTTGTAGTACTGCAATCAAAAGAGCAAAATTTTTTGCAAAATACTCTTTGTGAAAAAGATATTATGGATTTAGAGCTGTCTTTAAAAGCAAAAGCAAAATTATTATCAAAGATCAATGGAAAAAATGCAAAAGAAATTTATCAAAAACTGCTTTTAAGTCAAGATTAGGTAAAATTTTAATATGATAGTTTATGGGAAGCAAATATTTTTTTATATTTTAGAATATCATAAAGACTATATCAATGAGCTTTATTTAGCAAAAGAATGTGATAAAACTACTTTTTCCAAAATCGCAAAATCAGGTTTTAAAATCAAAAAACTTGATTTTAAAACTGCTCAAGCTTATGCGAAAGGTGGAAATCATCAAGGTTTTTTGCTAGATATTAAAGAAAGTTCTTTTGCGAATTTAAATGAGATCAAAAAAAATGATTTTATTGTTATGCTTTATGGAATTAGCGATGTAGGAAATATAGGGGCTATCACGCGTACAGCTTATGCTTTAGGGGTTGGGGCTTTAATTTTTATTGGTGAAAAATTAGCCATGGAAGGAGTAATTCGCACAAGCAGCGGAGCGGCTCTTGATTTACCTATTGTGATAAGCAACGATGCTTTAAGTGTAATAAATGAACTAAAACAAGTGGGTTTTTATTTTTATGCGAGCGATGGCTCGGGAAAAGAAATTCACAGTGTAAAAATAAGCAATGGTAAAAAAGTTTTAGTTTTGGGTAGTGAGGGTTTTGGTTTAAGCTCTAAAATTGTAAAAAAATGCGATGAATGTGTGGGCATTGCGATGAAAAATAATTTTGATAGTCTTAATGTCAGCGCTGCTTTTGCAATACTTTGTGATAGGATGTTAAATGCTTAATTGGAAAAAAATACAAGAATTAAATTTAAAAGAAGTTGCAGCAAAAACGCAAATTGAACTTGATTTTCTTGAAGCTTTAGCAGAAAAGAATTTTGCTGTTTTAAGTCGTTTTAATGTTAAAGGTTTTGTTAAAATTTTAAGCAGAGAATACGAACTCGACTTTAGTGATTTTAATGAAGAGTATGAAGCTTATCTTAACGAAAACAATCCTACTCCACAAACAAAATCAAAAATGATAACCCCAAAACTAGATGCTTATAGTCAAAAATCCTCTAATGCTTGGCCTTTTTTGATTGTTCTTATTGTTTTAGTGATTATAGGAAGTGGAATTTATTATTTTGATACACTTAAAACTTTTTTCAAAGATGAACAAAATAATACTAGCACAACAGTTATAGATATCATAGGACAAGCACAAGAAAATTTAAAATCTTTAGGTGGAAATAATGTTGTTGTTATAGACAACAATAAAGCACAAGAAACAAATCAAACAGAGAGCGTTTTACCAAGCCAAAACATCTCGTTACAAGAAAATGATAAAAACATAAGCATAGAAAATAATATCAGTGAAAATAACACAACCTTACTCGATGAAGAAAAAAATACCCAAATCCAAGAAGACATAAATACACCAAAAACTGATTCTTTAAAAGAAGCACATTTTAAAACCTCTACCAAGATTTGGATAGGTTTGATAGATTTAAAAAGCCTTAAAAAAACAAGCTTTGTTAAAGAAAAAGATTTTAATATTTCTTTAGATAAAGATCAGTTAATTTTAACAGGAGCTGCAGCTTTAACAATGTTTGATCAAGAAAATAAAGAACAAAAATTTCCTGCAGGAATTTCAAAACGTTTCTTGATTAAAGATGGAAAAATTACAAGTATTTCAGCTGCTGAATTTGCAAAATTAAATAAAGGTAAAGAATGGTAAAAAAAATTATTATTCTTACTCTTTATGTTAATATATCTTTTGCAATCTCAAGTCTTGATTTGGCAAAAAATTTAGTAAACAATCCTAGTAAAAATTCTCAACTAGAATTATTATTTTCAAATAATTCTTACATAGATAATAATGGAAATTGTGATATTGCAAAAATATCTCAAATATTAAAAACCAATTCTTTAATTGCCTTAACACTATCAAATCCTCAAAGTCTAAGACTAAATTTTAAAGCAAAAGCTGATGAAGTTATGTTTTTTAAAATTTTATCCGATGTTTTAACAGATGCTGGATATATATATTTTATCCCTACAGATTTGATTTTAAGAGAAGGAAATATTGACTATACCATACAAGTAGAATCCCAATATGTTTTAGATCCTGGAACGCTTTACAATCTCTTAAAAGAAAATTCTGTCTATATAGATAATATTAAGCGTATTGGGGCATATGATTATGAATATGATTTAAATTTTTCCAATGCTGTATTAAAAACCAATACAAATGTTAATTTAAATACTCCAAAATCATTAGAAAAACCCCTTAAAGACTATGTGCTTGATTTAAAAAATGCTACAAATTTGATTATTGATGCAAATGATTTAGACAATTGGTTTCCTAAAATCTTCTTTTTAGATAAAAATCTAAATCTAATTAAAGCAGTAAAAAGCGAAAATAAAAATAATCATTTTTCAGAACTTATTCCAAATGGTGCTATATATGCTATTGTAAGCGATATGTATAGTTTAGATAATATACGCAGGGGTTTAAAAATCACACTTAAAAAATAAAGGATTAAGAAATGTTTGATGAAATCCGTTTTAATACCATAGAAAGACTTCCAAATTATGTTTTCGCAGAAGTAAATGCGATAAAAATGGCAGCAAGACGTGCTGGAGAGGATATCATCGACTTTTCAATGGGAAATCCCGATGGTAAAACTCCACAACACATTATAGATAAACTTTGTGAAAGCGCTAACAAAGATAAAACCTCGGGATATTCTACATCCATGGGGATTTATAAACTTCGCTTAGCAATTTGTAATTGGTATAAAAGAAAATATAATGTCAATCTAGATCCTGAAAATGAAGTTGTAGCTACCATGGGTTCAAAAGAGGGTTTTGTAAATCTTGCAAGAGCGATTATAAATCCTGGAGATGTTGCTATTGTGCCAACTCCTGCTTATCCTATACATACTCAAGCTTTTATTATAGCAGGAGGCAATGTAGCAAAAATGCCTTTAGCTTATAATGAAAAATTTGAGCTTGATGAAAATCAATTTTTTGAAAATTTACATAAAACTTTAAATGAAAGCATCCCGCGTCCAAAATATGTCGTTGTTAATTTCCCGCATAATCCAACAACAGTAACTTGTGAGAAAAGTTTTTATGAAAGATTGATAGCAACGGCAAAAAAAGAAAGATTTTATATTATTTCAGATATTGCATATGCAGATTCAACTTATGATGACTATAAAACTCCTTCTATTTTGGAAATTGAAGGTGCAAAAGATGTAGCGGTAGAAACTTACACTCTTTCAAAATCTTACAATATGGCAGGCTGGCGTGTAGGTTTTGTAGTAGGAAATAAACGCTTAGTCAGCGCGCTTAAAAAAATAAAATCTTGGTTTGATTATGGTATGTATACACCTATTCAAGTAGCAGCTACCATAGCTTTAGATGGAGATCAAACTTGTGTGGATGAAATCCGTGCAACTTATGATAAAAGAATGCGCATTTTACTTGAAGCTTTTGAAAATGCAGGCTGGAAACTTCAAAAACCAAGAGCAAGTATGTTTGTTTGGGCAAAACTCCCTGAAAGCAAAAGACATTTAAAAAGTTTAGAATTTTCAAAGCAACTTTTACAACGTGCTAGTGTTGCAGTAAGTCCTGGGGTAGGTTTTGGCGAAGCAGGTGATGAGTATGTAAGAATTGCTTTAATTGAAAATGAAAATCGCATACGCCAAGCTGCACGCAATATCAAAAAATATTTAAAAGAGTAAGTTATGAAAGTAGCAATTCTTGGTTATGGCACTGTTGGAAGTGCAGTGGTTAAATTTCTTTTAGAAAACAATAAACTTATTCGTGCGAGATGTGGGCAAAGCATAACTCCTGTGATCGCTCTTGCTAGAAGTCCTAAAAAAAACGCTTTAATTCCAATTACTCATAGCGTTGAAGAAATTTTAAATGCTGATGTAGATGTTTTTGTGGAGTTAATGGGTGGAGTGGATGAAGCTTTTAAAATAGTGAGTGAAATTTTAAAAAAGAAAAAAGCCGTTGTTACTGCAAATAAAGCTATGCTTGCTTATCATCGTTATGAACTTGAAAATTTGGCTAAAAATTTAGCCTTTGGTTATGAAGCAAGTGTGGCTGGAGGAATTCCTATTATAAAGGTTTTAAAAGAAGGTTTAAGTGCAAATAATATTTTAGCTATAAAAGGGATTTTAAATGGTACGAGTAATTATATTTTAAGTTCTATGAGTCAAAAAAATATGAGTTTTAAACAAGCCTTACAAATAGCTCAAAATTTAGGCTATGCAGAAGCTGATCCAACTTTTGACATAGAAGGACAAGATGCAGCTCATAAACTGCTTGTTTTATCAAGTATCGCTTATAATCTTAAAGCTAAACCTGAAGATATTTTGATCGAGGGTATTAGCGAAATTGCGCCTGAAGACATGTATTTTGCTAATGAGTTTGAATTTACCATAAAACTTTTAGGTATAGCCAAGGTGCGTGAAGATAAAGTAGAATTAAGAGTGCATCCTACTATGATAGATAAAGAAAAAATGCTTGCAAAAGTCGATGGAGTGATGAATGCTATAAGTATTAATGGAGATTTGTTGGGTGAAAGTTTGTATTATGGAGCAGGAGCAGGAGGAGAGGCCACTGCAAGTGCTGTGATTTCAGATCTTATGGATATAGCAAGAGATCAGGTAAAAGCACCAATGCTTGGTTTTGTGAATACTTTAGAATACGAGCTTTTAAGCAAAGATGAAATTTATACAAAATATTATTTAAGGGTGAAAGTTGAAGATAAAATAGGGGTTTTATCTAAAATCACACAATTGATGAGTGAAAATAATATTTCTATCGATAGTTTTTTACAAAAACCTAAAAAAAATGATGAAAATTACAGTACTTTATTTTTTACTACACATTTAACTTATGAAAAAAGCATACAAAATTTGCTTGAAATTTTACGCAAACAAGATTTTATAAAAACCAAGCCTTTTATGATGCGTATAGAATAATGGGTGTAAAAGCTTATTTAGATGGAATTTTAGGTGAAGATAAGGCTTGTAAATTTTTAAAAAAACAAGGCTTTGAAATTTTAAAAAGAAATTTCCATTCTAAATTTGGAGAAATCGATATAATAGCCAAAAAAGATGAAATTTTACATTTTATAGAGGTTAAATTTACTCAAAATGATTATGAAGCTTCCGAGCGTTTGAATAGAAAAAAACTTGAAAAAATTTTAAAAACTATAGAATTTTATCATCTTAAAAATGGAATTTCATCGGATTTTCAGATTGATCTGATTTGCATTAAAAATGATGTGATACAATTTTGCGAAAATATAAGTTTTTAAGCTGATATTTAAAAAAATAAAATACAATTAGACAAAAATTAAAGAAAGGAAAAATTATGGGAAAATATATTGAATTAACAAGTGATAATTTTGCTCAAGCAAAAGAAGGTGTAGCTTTAGTTGATTTTTGGGCTCCATGGTGCGGACCTTGTAGAATGCTTGCTCCAGTTATTGATGAACTTGCAAATGACTTTGATGGTAAAGCTAAAATTTGCAAAGTAAATACAGATGAACAAGGTGATTTAGCAGCTGAATTTGGTGTTCGCTCTATTCCTACGCTTATTTTCTTTAAAAATGGTGAAGTTGTAGATCAACTCGTTGGTGCACAATCTAAACAAGCAATTAGTGATAAACTAAACTCTTTACTATAAACTAAAGGCTAGTATAACTAGCCTTCTTCTTAAAAATTTCAAATTTATACTAAATAATAATTTTTATTAACTACTATTAAGAATAATTTTTATATCATTATTAATAATAAAATTCAATATAAAGGAAATGTAGATGTTAGATGTAGCAATCATAGGTGGAGGTCCTGCTGGACTTAGTGCCGGACTTTATGCAACTAGAGGTGGTCTTAAGAATGTAGTAATGTTTGAAAAAGGTATGCCTGGCGGACAAATTACCTCAAGTTCTGAAATAGAAAATTATCCAGGTGTAGCCCAAGTTATGGATGGAATTTCTTTTATGGCTCCTTGGAATGAACAATGTATGCGCTTTGGTTTAAAACATGAAATGGTTGGAGTAGAACAAATTTTAAAAAATAGTGATGGAAGTTTTACCATCAAATTAGAAGGTGGTAAAACAGAACTTACTAAAGCTGTGATAGTTTGCACAGGTTCAGCTCCAAAAAGAGCAGGTTTTAAAGGCGAAGATGAATTTTTTGGAAAAGGTGTAAGCACTTGTGCAACTTGTGATGGATTTTTTTATAAAAATAAAGAAGTTGCAGTTTTAGGTGGTGGAGATACGGCTTTAGAAGAAGCTTTGTATCTAGCAAATATTTGTTCTAAGGTTTATCTTATCCACCGCAGAGATGAGTTTAGAGCAGCTCCATCTACAGTAGAAAAAGTTAAGAAAAATGAAAAAATAGAACTCATTACTAGTGCAAGTGTAGATGAAGTATATGGTGATAAAATGGGTGTTACTGGTGTAAAAGTAAAATTAAAAGATGGTAGTATTAGAGATTTAAATGTTCCAGGAATTTTTACTTTTGTTGGTCTTAATGTAAGAAATGAAATTTTAAAACAAGACGATGGTAAGTTTTTATGCAATATGGAAGAAGGTGGGCAAGTAAGTGTTGATCTTAAAATGCAAACTAGTGTTGCTGGACTTTTTGCCGCAGGAGATCTTAGAAAAGATGCACCTAAGCAAGTGATTTGTGCTGCAGGTGATGGAGCTGTAGCTGCATTAAGTGCTATGGCTTATATAGAAAGCTTGCATTGATTTTTTCTTATTATAGGCTAGAATTCCTAGCCTAAATCTTTATATCAATACTCCTTAAAAATATAAAATATTTTTTCATAACGTTTTATAAATATTATTAAATATAATTTAAATTATACTTAATTTTGTTACATAATTACACATTTAAAAAAATAAGGAAGGAATAAACATGGACAAAAAACAAAGTCGCAGAAATTTTCTTAAAGCCTCATCTTTGTTTGCTTTAGTAGGTGCTAGCGCACCAAGTATGGTTTTTGCTCATACGCACAATCAAAACAATTTGAATTCTACTCAAAATTATCGTGCTAGAATTTTTTTAATAATTCTGCACAACTTGATATTCTGAGTGAAGCAGTAGAAAGAATTTTTCCCGAAGATGATTTAGGACCAGGTGCTAAAAAATTAGGTGTAGCTATTTTTATAGATAATGAACTTGCAGGAAATTACGGAAGTGGAGCAAAAGATTATCGCTTTGGACCTTTTATACAAGGAAAGAAAAATCAAGGTTATCAATATCCTTTAACTAGAGCTGAACTTTTTAAAATGGGTGTAAATGCTTTAGATGAAGAAGCAAAACTTCGTTATAAAAAAGGCTTTGTAGAGCTTAGCGCAAAACAAAAAGATGAAGTCTTAAGAGCTTTTGAACAAGATAAAACAAAGGTTTCTTTTGGAGATAAGATAAAAGCAAGCGATTTTTTTACAGAGTTAAGAAGCATAACTATAACAGGAGTTTATGCTGATCCAATTTATGGCGGCAATGCAAATATGCAAGCTTGGCGCATGAAAAAATTCCCAGGCGCTCAAATGACTTACGCAGCTCAAGTTTTAGATGGAGATAAATTTGAAGTGATAGAGCCTATTTCTTTGGCTGATATGTCACATTAAAGGAATACAAATGGCAAAAATACTTAAAAAAAACAGATGTTGTTGTTATAGGTTTAGGTTGGAGTTCTTCTATTGTTGCAAATGAATGCGCTAAAGCAGGGATTAAAGTTGTCGCCTTAGAAAGGGGTGGACATCAAGATACTTCGGATTTTTTGGGTGCGCATGATGAGTATAAATATGTAAATAATGCTGCAATGAAACAAGATTTAAGTAAAGAAAGTATATGTGTTAGGAATAATGATAATGAAATTGCTTTACCAATGAGAAAAAATTATGCTTTTGATGTCGGTAATAATGTTGGTGGAGCAGGAGTTCATTGGAATGGTATGAGTTATCGTTTTCTACCTTATGACTTTCAAATAAAATCTTTAACAGAAGAAAAATATGGCAAAAATAAAGTTTCTAAAGAATACACTATTCAAGATTGGGGTGTAAACTATGATGAAATGGAACCTTACTACGACAAAGCTGAAAAAATGATGGGAGTTTCTGGAGAAGATAAAAGTCCTTTCTCAGGAAAAAGAAGCAATCCTTATCCTAATCCTCCTTTAGAAAAAACAACTATGTTAAAAAAATTTGATAAAGCAACCAAAAAACTTGGATATCATCCTTGCATGGTTCCTGCTTCAAACTCATCTCAAACTTATACAAATCCTGATAAACAAAGCTTGGGAGCATGTCAATATTGTGCTTTTTGTGAGCATTTTGGTTGTGAATATGGTGCAAAAGCTTCTCCTATAGTAACAACTATACCTTCAGCTTTAGCAACTAAAAACTTAGATATTAAAACGCATGCTAATGTTTTAGAAATTTTGCATAAAGATGGTAAAGCTACAGGGGTAAAATTTATCAATACTTTAACTTTAGAAGAATTTATCCAGCCTGCAGAAGTGGTTATGCTAGGCTCTTATGTTTTCAACAATGCTAAACTTTTAATGATTTCTAATATAGGCGAAATTTATAATCCAAAAACAGGCAAAGGAACTTTAGGAAAAAATTATAGTTATCAAATCACACCTAGTGTTAATGGTTTTTTCAAAGATCCATTTAATTCTTATCTTGGAGCTGGGGCACTTTGCAATTGGATAGATGATTTTAATGGGGATAATTTCGATCATTCTAAACTTGATTTTATTCATGGAGCAAGCTTTAGAATTTCCCAAAATGGAGCAAGACCTATAGCATCAAATCCAATTAAACCAGGTACACCTTCATGGGGAGCCGAATTTAAAAAAGCTTCTATTTATAATTATACTCGATTTACTTATATTGGAGCTCAAGGTGCATCTATTCCTTATATAGGTAATTATTTATCCCTTGATCCAACTTATAAAGATGCTTATGGACTACCACTTATCCGCGTAACCTATAATTTTACCAAACAAGATAAAAATCTTTATAATTTTATGCTTCCAAAACTAAAAAGCATCATGCAAGAAATGGGAGCGCAAAATATTTACACTTCGCCATAATTAGGAGATTATGGAGTAGTTTCAAATGGTTGGTATACTTCTACCCATATTGCTGGCGGAACTATAATGGGTACAGATAAAAGCACAAGTGTAGTTAATCCTTATTTACAACATTGGGATGTTAACAATCTTTTTGTCGTAGGTGCAGGAAATTTTCCACATAATCCAGGCTACAACCCTACCTTAACCTTAAATGCTTTAGCCTATCGTGCTAGCGAAGCTATTATAAAATATTTAAAAACTGGTAATTGCTAATGCAGTAATTAAATTCCAAGCCTTAAGCTTGGAATTTATTAGCTTCCTATCACTCCACCATCAAGTTTTCTTATCATCATTACACTCGATCTTGGCGTTTTTCCATAAGGAAAAGTACTACCTTTTAAACCTTCTCTTGGGTGTTGTATACCTACAAACATTGTAGTATAATCCTCACTAAAAACAATCCCTGTTAATTCACAAGCAATAAACCCTGTTAAAAAGCGTCTGATTTCCCTATTTTTGGATTTACTGTTAGCATGCAGTTATTCCCATACCTTCGTATTCATTTTTATTAGATAAGATCCATCTGTTTGCATCCAAAGTCTTCCATCTCTATCAAATTTAAGCTCATCAAGAGATAGGTTCTTGGTGGTTTTATTATTTGCTAGTATTGCAAATACTTCTTTAGAACCACTTTGCTTGTGGCTTGCTATCCATTTTCCCTATCTTTTAAAATCTCCCACTTTACCATTAAACTGTCCTATATACAAAATGCTTTCATCTAATAATTTTGCTATATTAGCACCTTTTTTATATTTGTGTTTACTAATAAATTTAAAAATAACTCGTCATTCACCCATATAAACCCGTCTTTTTTACGATAATTCCTATATTTACATGTTTAAACACCCTAAAGAAGTTCTTTTAAGGCATATTTTTATATTAAAAAGATTGATTTCATCGATATTTTTAGCTAAATCAAATATTTCATCAAAATTCTAAATTTTCACCTAAACTTCAAAAAATCGTCAAAATTTTCTTCACGGGTGATATAAGTTCCCTAAGGTGTTTGTCCATTTGCATAATTTGCAAAAGTTCCATGAATAAATTTTTCATTTTTTAAAACTTCTTTTTTAGCTGCTCACTTACTTGCATTTTAGTGTTTGCATCGATTCTGCGGTTATACTTAGAGTCTAAAAACAGTCCAATCATCATCTTTTTTTCGATTTCTAAGATACTCACACCCACACTGGATTGATCATATAAAACATCTTCTTTGCTTAAATTTTTGCTATGGATGATTAAATATAATTTCAGGATTTATATATTCATTATTAACGGCTAAAATTGCTCTATTTTTTGAAAGTGGAAAAAACTCATACCATCATCGTTATCTCTAAAAAACCAAATGAGCATTTTAACTACATTTATATCGATGATTTTATTTTCATCATAAGGTTTTGCTTTACTAAAAGTGGATCACCCAAAAAATTAAAACCTTTGCTTCATAACCTTGTGGTACTATAACTTTATCTTGTGTGCTTGCACTAACAGCTTTAAAACCTAGCAAATCTTTATCCTTGAGCATAGTAGCACTTAAATTTGAACTTGCAAAAAAGCCACCATAGAACCTAAGGCTGAACCTTTTAAAACAATCTTCTTTCCATTTGTTTTTACTTCATATTAAAATTTAAAACAATGGAAGTATAAAAATATTTAGAAACTTTTTAGAAATTTTGATGAAAAATTTAAATCGAAGGAAAAATTTATACCTAGTTTTTCACTAGGTATAAATGACTAATTAAAACCTCTTCTTCTTAACATCTTCTAAGATATTATTAGCTATATCACTTACTGTACTAGAAATAATAGCTGATTCATTAGCAATTTCAACATTATCTTTAGTAGTTTGATCAATTTGTGCTACGCTATCATTGATTTGAGTAATACCTGCAGTTTGTTCTTTAATACTTTCTGCCATATCATTGATAGATTGAACAAGTAAATTAGTATTAGCTTCTATTTCAGATAAAGACTTTTGAGTTCTCTCAGCTAG